>JANQKX010000289.1 GCA_028280915.1 Kiloniellaceae bacterium | reverse complement strand
GCCATCGGCCAACACGGACATGCCCAAGACTTCCGCATAGAAAGCTGTTTGAGCCTGAGGTTGGCAACTTCTCAGGACTATTCTGGAAATCTTAGGCATGGGCGCTCTCTTGAAGGGGTGAAATCGGCGGTTTCCACAGCGGTTTTCTTAGTCGCTTTCTCTGGTGCTTTCCTGGGGCCTGCCAATCTAGTCTTGGGTGACCCGGATCAACTGGCCCGAAGAGCTGTCCGTCAACAGCCAGACGGCCCCATCCGGGCCGGTCCGCACATCGCGAATGCGGCCGAAGCGATCCACCAGATAGCGCTCTTCGGCAATGACCTCTTGCCCGTCAAGCACCAGGCGCGAGAGGTACTGTTCCCGCAAGGCGCCTGCCAAGAGCGAGCCCTGCCAATCGGGAATGAGCGGCTCGGCAGGATCGTAAAAATCAAAGCCCGAGGGTGCGATGGACGGGTCCCAATAAAAGATCGGCTGCTCGAGCCCTTCGGCCGCCGCGCCCATGGCAAATGGCGCGCCGGAATAGTTTTCGCCATAGGAAATCAACGGCCATCCGTAGTTAAGGCCCGCTTGCGGCTTGTTGACCTCATCACCGCCCGCCGCCCCATGGGACAAGGTCCAGAGTTCGCCGGTTTGGGGATGGATGGCCGCCCCTTGCGCGTTGCGATGGCCGATGGACCAGATTTCCGGCAGGGCATCCTTGCCGTCCGCGAAGGGGTTTTCCGCCGGCACCGAGCCATCACGGTTGATCCTGATCACCGACCCGGCGTGATCGAAGGGGTCCTGCGCCCGCATTTGAGTGCCCCGGTCGCCAAGGGTGACAAAAAGCGTACCATCCCCGGCAAAGCGGAGACGGGATCCGAAGTGCCGCCCGCCGGAACTTTTTTTGTTGGCGCTGAAGATGATTTGCACGTCCTCGAGACCTTCGCCGTCAAGATCGACCCGCGCGCGGGCCACGGCCGTTCCATAGGCATCCCCGGCCGCCGACGGCTCGGCAAAGGTGAAAAAGATGGTCTGCGTTTCGGCAAAATCGGGGTCCAACGCAATGTCAAGCAGGCCGCCCTGGCCCACATCACCGATGGCGGGAAGGCCGCTGAAAGGATCGGAGACCTTCCCATTAACCACGCGGCGTATGGCGCCCGGCCGTTCGGTGACGAGGATCGACCCGTCGGGCAGGAAGGCCAGGCCCCAGGGCTCGTCGAGCCCCTCGGCAACAATCTCCGTCCGCAAGGAGGTATTGCCCTCACGTTCAACGCAGCACTGAGCCGCAAACGTGGGCGCTGCAGCCACCGAGACGGCAGCCAAGACAAAACCATAGATCATCCCATAGCAGCGCGCCGAAAGCGTCATCACCCGGTCCTTTCGAAAAAGATGTCAGGACAACAGATAGGTCGTCCCCATCGCCAGAGCCATGCCATTGCCGTTTTTTCATAGGCGAGATTTTCATGGGGGAGATTTTCATGGGGGAGATTTTCATGGGGGAGATTTTCATGGGGGGAGACTATCGGTTGACCTTCGATTTGGCGCAGCCATTATTTGAATTGATCATTCAAGAACCCACCTTTTGGGGCGCCAGCTTCCGGCCTTCGTCCGGACCACATCATAGATAATGAAGCATTCAATAGCCTGAGAGAGGAAATTACTCCTAGGCCGATTTGACAACTCCAAACCCCATGTAACAGAACAAATATATAGATGTAAAAACGATAAATTTCACTGAAATGCATATTAACCATATACGTTAACTTTAACTAAGTATGAAAATATGCCACTGTATATATCACGGGAACGTGACTATACCTTAAGGTAGATGAACGTTTCTTGTTAGTAGTGTTTTTTATAGTTTTTATTTCAATTTTTGAGTGCTGTCGCGCTCCATTTTAAAGGAGGGGTATATGGTTAAGCGATTATTTGCTGTGCCTGCCGCCTGTGTATTAGCTCTTAGTTTATCGAGCACGATGGCACAGGCGGAACTGGTGCCGCCCGAACCGGATTTATCAGAAATCTTGAATTCGCGAAATGGTGAGCAATGGGCTATCGCCCTGGGCAAGGCCTTGTTTTGGGATATGCAGGTAGGCAGTGACGGCATGGCCTGTGCCAGCTGTCACTTCAGCGCCGGCGCAGATAGCCGGGTTGTCAATCAGCTCAATCCCAACATCGACAATGAGTTTGGCGCCATTGAAGCCAGTGGTAGCCATTCGTTGGGCACGACCGCATCAGGTGCGGTTTCCGGGCCCAACTATGAGCTGGTGGCCGAGGACTTCCCGTTCCGCCAGCTAGCCAATGAAAATGACCGCAATTCGACTATTCTCATTGTTACGAATGATGTGGTCTCTTCCGCCGGCTCCTATGACGCGGAATTCAAAAAGGTCAGGAAAGGCAAGCTGGACGACAAGTGTGGCCCTGCCTCCAATGACATTTTCCATGCCGGCGGTTACGCGGCCCGCATGGTGGAACCCCGCAACACGCCCACCACCATCAACGCGGCCTTCAACCACCGGAATTTCTGGGACGGTCGTGCGGACAACACCTTTAACGGCGTGTCGCCCTTTGGTCCGCGGGATACGGTCAACGACCCCACGGCCCGTGTTCTGGTCCTGGGAAATTATGGCCGGGCCAAGCTGGCCAAGCTTAGCGTGGAGAACGCCAGTCTCGCCTCCCAAGCGGTTGGACCGCCCCTGAGCAACTTCGAGATGTCCTGTAACAACAGGGCCTTCCGGGATCTTGGGCGCAAGCTCTTGGCCACCAAGACACGTCCTTTGGGCTATCAGGAAGTCCACAAGAACGACAGCGTGTTCCGTAAAGGGCCTTTGGGCAACCTGCGTCACTACTCGAAAAAAGGGCTGCGCTACAGCTACATGAACCTGGTTCGCCGGGCCTTTGATCGTAAGTATTGGATCGCGGGCGGTCGCTACGAGATCGAATCCGACGGAACCTTGCAGCTGACCCAAAAGGGCTTCACCCAGATGGAGATGAACTTCCCCATGTTCTTCGGCATCGCGGTGATGATGTACGAGCGCACCTTGATCTCTGACCAAAGTGCCTTCGACAGCTGCGCGCCGGACACGTCTGATTCAAACAATCCATTCTGCACCGGTCAGCCGACCATGACGGCGCTAGAGCTGGAAGGATTGGTTGAGTTCAACAACAGCTCCTGCGTGTTCTGCCATGCGGCGCCCTTGTTCAGCAGTGCGTCTTTCCAGGAGGGTGAGGAGTTCGTGCCGATCGCACGGGCGCCCAATGCCACGGCTGGACCGCCCGGCCCGGCTGTTGCCGCATTGCACGACACCGGCTTCTTCAACCTCGGCACTCGGCCAGTGGGTGAAGACATCGGCGGCGGTGCGACCGACCCCCATGGCGATTCCCTTTCCATGGCGCGGACATTTTTGGATGAGGTGCTTGGCTTGCCCGTTTCCGATCCGACCGGTGTTGTCGATCCCTGTGACACGGACATTGCTCTAATCATTCCCCCGGCCGGGCCCAATGCGGGATCGTTTATCGATGCCACATTTGACGGGTGTAGTCCGAATGGGACGGGAGCGATCGACATCTCTGAACCGGATAACTTCCGCCTGATGGTTGACGGTCAGGTCAAAACCCCCACGTTGCGTAACGTGGCTTTGACCCCGCCCTATTTCCACTATGGCGGCTATTCGGACCTGGATCAGGTCATGGACTTCTATGACCGTGGCGGCAGCCGTCGTGACCGTACTAACGGTGGCGACGACTCAGGCACCGGTGTCTTCGGCGAAGGCTTGCTGCCTGTGCCGGATACCGCCGATGCGGGCACCAACACGCCCGGCCTGATGGCCCCCTTGGGCTTGGGTCAGGACGGCAAGGATGCCATCGTGGCTTTCATGAAGACGCTGACTGACCCCCGTGTCCAGTGCGACATGGCCCCCTTCGACCATCCCGAACTGATTCTCAATCATGGCCATTGGGAAGAGGATCTGGATGGCGACGGCAAGGCCGACGACGTGCGGGTGCGCATCCCCGCGGTGGGCAAAGGCGGCTTCCAGGCCGACGGTAACGGCCATATGTGCCTGCCCAACGACGGTGATCTTCTCAATGTGGATCTGCGCAATCGCTTGGAGCCGCTGGACTAATCCCGTCGGGAGAAAAAAATGACGCATTCCTAAAAAAGGCGCGGCGGGTTTAGCTCTTAATCTTCGCCGCGCCCCTGATCCAAGGAATGACCTGGGCCACCCGATAACTCGCGGTGGCCCTTTTTCTATCCGGTCTCGTCGTGGATTCGTATCAATTCGGCTTCTCACTAATAAGGGGACATGGCAAACCTAACCCAATCGGCTAGATCAAAGACTTCATGTCGGCGGAGAAGGTGGGGAAGGCATAGAGTGCAGTCTTGAGATCGCTGGCGACGATGTTGTGGCGCATGGCCAGGGCAAAGAGGTGGATCAGTTCCTCGCCATGATGGCCGACCATATGGGCGCCCACGATTTGGTCGCTTTGCTTGTCGACCAAGACCTTCGACCAAGCCACGGTTTCAGCGTAGGTTTTGGTCGAAAACCAACCGGACATATCCGCCGTGGTGACGGCGACGTCGATCCCCTTTTCCCGTGCGTCCACCTCGCTGAGGCCCACTGAGCTGAGCGCGGGCACCGTGTAGACGGCGCTCGGCACGACGCGGTAGTCGGGAACCTGGGTCGGCCCGTTGACAATGTTTTGTCCCACGATCCGGCCCTCGTAGGTCGCCAGGGGCGATAGCTGGGCGGATTGAACCAAGGCGTCGCCGGCGACCCAGACCGAGGGGTTTGAGGTCGATCGCAGATAGTCATCGATCAGGATGCGCAGGCCGTCGTGTTCGATTTGGCCCGCTTCCAAGTTCAGGCCGTCAATGTTGGCGATGCGGCCGGCGCCATTGACCACCCGCTCGACCTCCACATGGCGGTCACCACCCTCATGCTCATAGAGCACCGTGAGGCCGCCTTTTGACGGGGCGATCTCCTTAACCTTGACCCCTGTTTTAACGGTGACGCCAAGGCGCTCGGTTTCGGCCTGAATCGTCGCCACGGCGTCACTGTCGAGGCGCGGCAGCAGTTGGGGCAGGGCCTCGAGAATAGTGACCTGGACGCCGGCGCGGGCATAGACGTGGCTGAACTCCATGGCAATGACGCCGCCGCCGATAAAGACAACCGATGTGGGCAAGGTGTCATCCGACAACACTTCGTCGGAGGTGATCATGTGCTCCGCGCCGGGGATCGGCAGGGGACGGGGCTTTGAACCGGTGGCGATGACGATGTTGTCACCCTGGATCACGCGATCGCCCACCTGAACACTCTTCGGCCCGACAAAACGCGCTTCGCCACGAAAGACGTCACCGCGTTTTTCGGCCACACCCCGCATGGCGTCCGGAATGAAGCCGATCATCTCCTTCTCGCGCCCGATAAGCTTCGCCCAATCCAGTTTCGGCGGGCTCACCTCGATCCCGTGCACCGACGCCTGCTCGATCTCGTGCAGGGCATGGGCCGCGGCGACGAGGACTTTTTTGGGCGTGCAACCGCGATTTGGACAAGTGCCGCCAAAATCCCTTGCCTCGATGAAGGCGATGGATTTGCCCGCCTCGTGGGCGACGGCGGAGACACCAAACCCGGCGTTGCCGCCACCGATAATGATCACATCATAGGATTCAGCCATGGTTCTTGCTCCTCTCGATTGAGCCCAATGGGCCAGTGATTGGGGCGGCCATCTTCACTTGGCCGGTCCGAAACTCTCCGTATGAATCTGGTCCGACGCCGCCCCTTGGCGCTCCAGGTCGACCTGAATCTCAGCCATGAAACCAATGGGGCCGCAAAGGAAGTAGTGAGCGTCGGGCCTGTCGACCAACCGGGACAAAAGGGCACCATCGATCCGCCCGCGGCTATCATAGTCCATCCCCAGCTTGTCGTCTGCAAGGGGGCGGCTATAGGCGACGTGAACGGCGATGTTGGGTCGATTCCTGGTAAGGTCCCGTATCTCTTGCGCCAGGGGATGGTGGCGACCGTCGCGGGCCCCATGAACGAACCAAACCGGCCGGTCGCCGGCCTTTTCCGCTACCGCCTGCAGCATACTGACCATGGGCGTGACGCCCACGCCGGCGCTGATTAAAACCAGCGGGCAGCCGTTGCAGGTCATCACGAAATCGCCGGCCGGTCGTCGGCTGTTGATGATCGCCCCCGGGTTCAAGTGATCGTGTAGGTATCGCGACACCAGGCCCTTGGACTCGCGCTTGACCGAGATGCGGTAGCGGTCCCGGCTTGGGCCATTGGACAGAGAGTACGTCCGCGCCGCCGGATGGTCCGCGCCGGGAATGTCCAGTTCGATCGGCAAGTGTTGGCCGGGCGCAAAGTCCGGCAAGGCGCCGCCGTCGCGGGATTCGAAGATGAACGAGGTGACGTCGTCGCTTTCGCGGAGTTTCTCGACCAGCCGCAAAGACCGCATCGAAGCCCCATCGGAAGACCACCTGAGGCTCATAGCGCCGGATCTCTCGACCACCGCGTCGATTTCCAGGGTAATGAGGCGCCGGGCACCGGGAACCCGGCCCACGTCGTCGGAGTCCCAATCAATGGTGGTCCGGCCCGTGAGCTGCAGCAGGCCGCCACTGGCAAAATCGACGAAGAGATAACCCGCGCGGGGATCGAGAATGAGGTTGCCGATGGTATTGAAATGGTTGTTACCGGCATAGTCGGGGAAACGCAACCGTCGATCGTCGAGCACCTGGACGAAGCCCTTTTCGCCGCCTCGGTGCGAGGCGTCCATGCCAAAGCTGGGGCTCTCGCCCGCGCCGCGGTAGCCGCTTCCGATGAAAAAGGTGTCGGCCTTGGCGATCCAATCCTGTTGCGCCGCGGTCAAGCGCTGACCTCTCTCTGCCTTCCCCGATGGCGCAGGCTCAACCCGGTGCCATTCCCGCTCGCGGATATACTGCGGGCAGTTGCCGAAAGTCTGATCAACACGGAAGGAAAAACCCAGGGTGCCCATGTCGCCAACCTTGCCGTTCACCCGATTGCGCCGCCGGGTCGCCGGGTCGATGCCCAGGATACCCATGTCGCTGTCCGGACCAAGCGCGTCTTGCAAGGCATCTCCGGTCCCGGGCCGCGCACCGATGACCAGCGTCTTGTCGTCGGGCGCGTGCACAAATCCTTCCGGCCCTTCCAGAAGGGTCACCCAAGGTCTGCCTTGCCGGTCCCGGGCCGCCACCACCAAAAAAGGCAGCGCGCTATAAAAATCCCGATGCTGCCGCGGCAGATGGTCCCGCACGACCTTGCGGGCCCAAGGTTCGATGTCCCGCGCACCCAGGCGTGCCTGCACCAGTCGCTCACCACGGTGAAAGGGAGACTTGGCGCGATCGAATTCCAATTGTTCGGACATGGTACATTTTCCTGTGGATGATCGGCGCTGGACTACCGAGAACAAAGCGCCCGGCTTTCCGAACCGGGCGCCTTTTCTCAGGCTAGGCGGCAAGGCCCGCCTTGGTGCTTGGCATGGGCACGAAGCCGGGCAGCGCCTCAATACGGCGCAGAAGTCCTCGGATTGCGGGATAGGGCTCCAGGGAGACGTTTCCTTCGGGTGCGTGGGCGGTGTAGCTGTAGATTGCCACGTCGGCGATGGACGGGCGGTCGCCGACCAGCCAGTCACGGCCTTCTAGGTGGGCCTCAAGCCGATCAAAGGCGACCTTCGCAATGGCCTTGGCCCGGTCCGCGTCCAGCGGAGCGCCAAAAACCGTGATCAGGCGGGCAGCCGCGGGGCCGTTAGCGATCTCGCCGGCGGCCAGGGAAAGGAACTTCTGCACCTCGGCCTCCAAAACCGGGTCGACGGGCAGCCATGCCGGCGCGTACTTGCGC
>JANQKX010000287.1 GCA_028280915.1 Kiloniellaceae bacterium | reverse complement strand
AAAACCAGGGACAGGACAATGGCGATGGTGACGCCGATCGCGACCATGGAGCAGGTAATCAGCAGCCCCATGATCAGACGCTCGACCAAAACCGAGCGCCGCCGGGAACGAAGATTAAAATCAGAAGGGGCGATTGTTGTCATCTAACGAATATCACTTTGGGACACGGCGGGCGCGGTCTTAAGTGCGCCCGCCGCAGCCGTTACAAAATCAGAACCGCCAAGGAATTACATGGAGAGATTCTGCAGATCCTTGACCGACTTGGCCCAGGTGTCACGCTCTTCGGTGGTCATGGGGATCAAGCCCTTTTCCGCCAAATAGCCTTCTTCGCCCCAAGCGTCTTCGCTGGTGAATTCAGCCAAGAACTCTTCGATGCCCGGGACCTGACCGATGTGGTCTTTCTTCACGTAGAAGTACAAGGAACGGGACACGGGATAGTCGCCGGCGGCAATAGCCTCGAATTCGGGAGACATGCCTTCGACGGTGCTGCCCTGCAGCACGTCGGAGTTTTGGTCGAGGAAGCTATAGCCGAAAACACCCAGCGCGTCCGGGTTGGCTTGCAGCTTCTGGACGATCAGGTTGTCGTTCTCGCCCGCTTCGATATAGTGGCCGTCTTCACGTACCGTGTGGCACAGGTTCTTGTAAGCGCTCTTGTCGGCCTTTTTCATGTCCTTGATCCAGCCGAAAGTCTTGCAGCCGCCTTCAAGGGCCAGCTCCGCGAAGGCGTCGCGGGTGCCGGAGGTCGGGGGCGGGCCGAGCACTTCGATTTTGATGTCGGGAAGCTCGGGGTTCACCTCTTTCCAGGTGGTGTAGGGATTGGGCTGGGTCTTGCCTTCGCCGTCGGGAACGTCTTTGGCCAGGGCCAGGAAGATGTCCTGCAGGCTGAGCGCCATCTGACCGGATTCGCGGGAGTTGGCCATCACGATGCCGTCATAGCCGATTTTCACTTCCACAATGTCGTTGACGCCATTGGACGCGCAGGTTTCCACCTCGGAGGATTTGATGCGGCGCGACGCGTTGGTGATGTCGGGGGTGTCCAGGCCGGCACCGGTGCAAAACAGCTTCAAGCCGCCGCCGGAACCCGTGCTCTCAACCACCGGCGTATTGAAGTCGGTGTTTTTGCCAAAGCGCTCGGCAACCGTGGTGGAGAAGGGGAAAACCGTGGAGGATCCAACGATCTGGATTCGGTCGCGGGCGGCTGCGGTACCGGTGCCGATCGCCAAGGCGAACGCCCCGGCGGTGAGCGCCACCACCAGCGAATTCTTTTTCAACATGTGAGCTCTCCTATTGTGATTTTTGTCCGATTAGCGCGGGACACAAGGTGGATAGAGCGTCTGCATGAAGCTAATATGACACTAGTGTTACAGTTTTATGACAGTTGGGGATGTTTCGGTCTGCCTGTCAGGATTCAGCATCCACGGGCAAAATCACGGTAAAGGTGCTGCCCACGCCTTCTTGGCTTTCAATTTGCAGGCGGCCTCGGTGGCGGTTGAGGATGTGCTTGACGATCGCCAGCCCCAATCCGGTCCCGCCCTTGTCCCGGGACCGGCTTTTGTCCACCCGGTAGAAGCGTTCGGTTAGGCGGGGGATGTCCTCGGCGGCAATGCCCGGGCCTTCGTCGCGCACGTCGACCACCACGGCGGTGCCCCGCACACCGGGCGCCTTGGGCCGGAGCTGCACCGTGGTGACGATTTCCGTATCCAGGCCGCCGTACTTGATGGCGTTTTCGATCAGGTTCTGAAACACCTGGGTGATCTCGTCTTCGTCACCGGGAATGAGCTTGGTGGCGCTCGGCCGCACCAGCCGGAGAACCTTGTGTTCCCGCCGGGCCTCCACGTTTAAGGTGGCGATGACCCGTTCGATGGTCGCGACCACATCGACCTGGCCGCTGGGGCGGATGCGCACTTTATCCTCGTACTTGGACAGGGACAAAAGATCGCCGATCAGCCGGGTCATGCGCCGGGCTTCCCGATCCATGAAATCCAAAAATCGGGCCTGCGCCTCTGGGTCGTCCTTCGCCGGGCCCTTCAAGGTCTCCACGAAGCCGGCCAGGGTGGTCAAAGGGGAGCGCAGCTCGTGGCTCACATTGGCGACGAACTCGCTGCGCATGAGCTCCGCGTCCCGGATACGCGACACGTCCTCCAGGCAGACAGCGGCACGGGCTCTCTGCGGCGGGTCATAATCCAGGCGGCAGACCGACACCTTAAAGGATGTTGGCGGAGCGCTGGTCAGGGCGATTTCCGTCTTGGCCGAGGTGGCGCCGGCGAAGACCTCGTCAATGGCGCGCAGGCAATCGGGGTGACGGATGGTTCTGACAAAATCCTGGCCCACCGCGGCGTCGGAGAAACGCTCCCGGGCGGCTTGATTCATGGTTAAAATGGTACGATTCCGGCCG
The DNA here is from genome assembly GCA_028280915.1 of Kiloniellaceae bacterium. GTDB lineage: Bacteria > Pseudomonadota > Alphaproteobacteria > Kiloniellales > Kiloniellaceae > JANQKX01. Next base: position 1,035 of record JANQKX010000287.1, on the reverse strand, counting down.
ATGACAAAAACGGCCGCGCCGAGGGAATCGAGAATTGTCGAAACATTCCGATCAATCATCACTGCTTCCATCGGTACAGCCCACGCACGCCTTTTCCCCGGATCTGTACCAAAAAAGGATAGAACGATGACGATTGGATGACAGCTTGTGGAGAGATTTGCAACTCCGGACCAAAAAAGCGGTGTGATGCGAGATCCTGGCGTTTCGCCGACAGGGTGAATTGGATTTAAATCTTATCCCCTCAAGCGGAAGGGGATCAGTTGGTCTCGAAACGGATAGCGGCGGTCTCCTCTGAAATTCTCTAAGTTTGAAGCTCTTTGAGGAAGGGCGGGTTGGGGATGAATCCCTAAAGATGATGGTTGTGCTTTGTGATGACCGGCGCATAATCGGAAGCCGAGCCGTTGTCAGCGCAACAGCTTGTAGCTGAGCCGGTCGATCCCACCAGGGACGCCGGCCCGACTCGTTTGTGATCAGATGTTTAGCAGGTTCGATAAGCCGTAAGGAGCGTTGTGAATGGGTGCGTTGAATGATCAGGTCGTTGCCGAACTGGCCGCGTTGCTGGGGCCTAAGGGGCTGCGGCGGACCGCCGATTTGGCAGGACAGGATCCGGGCATGGATGGGCAGAACCTGGAGGCGGGGCTGGCGGCGTTGCCCGACTCCCTGACCCAGCTGTCGGCGCTGATGGCCTTTTGTCATGCCCAGGAAATTCCGGTGGTGCCGCAAGGCGGCCGCACCGGACTCAGCGGGGGTGCCGTGTCCCAAGCGGGCCAGCTGATCATCATGCTGGATCGCTTCGACGATATCGAGGATTTCGATCCCTTTGGCGGGACCGTGACCGTGGGGGCCGGCGTCACCCTGGCGCGCCTGCAGGATTTTGCCGAGGAAAAGGGCCTCTCGGCGGGTATCGACCTGGGCGCCCGGGGCTCGGCGACCATCGGCGGCATGGTTTCCACCAATGCCGGCGGCAATGAAGCCTTCCGTAATGGGGTCATGCGTCACCGGGTGCTGGGCCTGGAAGTGGTCCTGGCCGATGGC
>JANQKX010000248.1 GCA_028280915.1 Kiloniellaceae bacterium | reverse complement strand
GCCATCGGCTTTTTCGCCGACCTGGGTCTGACCTGGGCCGGCCTGTGGCTGGTCAGCGGGGCGCTCACGCTCTTGTTCCTGGCCTTGGCGGCCTTCCTGGTGCCGCCGGAGCCCGACGCCCAACATGGCCTGGCCGCCGGGTCGGCCCCGCAAGAGGCGTCCATCAGCCTGCGTGGGTCCCTGCTGCGCCTGGTGATCGCCTACGGCCTCTTCGGTTTCGGCTACATCATCACCGCCACCTTCATTTCCCTCATCGCGCGGGAGGATCCGGCCCTCAACCCGGCCGAGCCCTATGTATGGCTCGTCGTGGGCCTGGCCGCGGTGCCCTCCGTCTATTTCTGGAACCAGGTAGCCCTGCGCAGCAGCGGCCCGGCGGCGTTTGCCATCGCCTGCCTGGTGGAGGCGGTGGGGGTCGGCCTCAGCGTGATCACCGAGAGCCCGGCCGGGCTGTTGCTGGCCGCGGCCCTCTTGGGCGGAACCCTCATGGGAATCACCGCCCTGGGCCTGATCCAGGCCCGCCAATTGGCCCCCGCGGCCACCCGCCAGAGCCTGGCCATCATGACCGCCAGCTTCGGCCTGGGCCAGATGCTGGGCCCTCTATTGGCCGGCTTTTTGAGCGAAGCCACCGGCAACTTCGTCATCGCCTCCTTCGCCGCCGTCGCGGCCCTCATCGTGGCGGCCGGCCTGGTCATGGTGGGGCGCGGGGCGCGGTAATCCCACGGATTTACGCTGGAAGACGTCACCGGCCTTTGCATGTTAGGGCCGGCGGGATATTCTGCCGGAGTGAGAAAACCGTCGGAGAGATCGCGTAGATGACAGCACCCATTTGCGAAACCAGCTTCATCAAAAATGCCTGGTACGTGGCCGGCTGGAGCCAGGATTTCGGGGCCTCCCTGCGGCCCTTGACCATCCTGGGCGAGCCCTTAGTGTTTTACCGGACCCGCGAGGGGCAGCCCGTGGCCCTGGAAGATGCCTGCCCCCATCGCAAACTGCCGCTCTCCCACGGCAGCCTGGTGGATGATACGGTGGTCTGCGGCTATCATGGCCTGACCTTTGACTGTAACGGCGCCTGCGTCCAGGCGCCCACCCAGGAAGGCGTGATTCCCCCCGCCGCCCGGGTGCTCAGCTATCCGGTGGTGGACCGCTGGGACCTGCTGTGGGTCTGGATGGGCGAGCCGGCCCAGGCCGACCCGGACGAGATCTATCACATCGCCAACTTCGACAATCCGGCCTGGGGCAAGACCCGGGGCGGGGCCATGGACATCGCCTGCCACTACCTCTTGATCACCGACAACCTGCTTGACCCCTCTCACGTGGCCTGGGTGCACAAGACGTCCTTTGCCGGCGCGGGGACCGAGGACGAACCCTTGAAGATCGACCATCTGGATGACGGCCTGGTGGTTTGGCGCTGGGTGGCGGACCGGCCCTTGCCGCCCTATTACGCCGAGCTCGTGACCTTCCAGGGCAACTGTGACCGCAAGCAGCACTATGAGTGCCGGCTGCCCTCCATCGCCGTGAACAAGTCCATCTTCACCCCGGCCGGCACCGGCGGCGACGAAACGGCCCTGCCGGAGGCGGCCTTCGTGAACATCTCCTATAACTTCATCACGCCCGTGGACGCCCACAACAGCCGCTATTTCTGGTTCCAGCACCGCAACACGGACCCGGGTAACCAAGACGTCTCCGAGCGCATGTTCGCCGGGGCCACCATGGCCTTCAAGGAGGACCGGGACGTGCTCACCCTGGTGCACCAAGGCCTGCAGGATCCGCGCACGCCGCCGATCTTTTTGCGTCTGGACGTGGGCGCCGACCGCTTCCGCAAGTTGGTGTCCCGGCGCATCGCCGCCGAGCAGGCGCCGCCCGCCGTGGCGGAGGCGACCCTTGCCGGAGGCACCGCCTCCTGAGCCTAAGAGACGATTGAAAAAACGCCGCGAGGTTTCCTTTTGTCCACGCCTGTGTCCACCCTCCTGCCCAACGCCTTGCTTCAGCCCCACGAGCCGTCGCCCGTCACCGCGATCAATCTGGCCGGTGGCTCCACCGTCTTCCTGACCTGCGAGCATGCGGGGCATCGCATTCCCGAACGCCTGGGCGATCTAGGAGTGAGCGAAACGGAGCGGCGGCGGCACATCGCCTGGGACATCGGCATCGAGGACGTGTCCCGCCAGGTCTCGAAAAACCTGGACGCGCCCCTGGTGCTGCAGACCTATTCCCGCCTGGTGATCGACTGCAACCGCAAGACCACCGTGCCCGATTCCATCCCTGTGAAAAGCGAGGACACCCCCATTCCGGGCAACCACGACCTGTCAGAGGCCGACCGCCGGGCCCGGGCCGATGAAGTCTACTGGCCCTATCATCAGACCATCACCGAGGCTTTGGACGCCCGGGCCCGGGCCGGTCAACCGACCGTGGTGATCGCCATGCACAGTTTTACCCCGCGCTACCGGGGCGTGGACCGGCCCTGGCATCTGGGCCTGCTTTACAACCGGGATCGCCGGGTGGCCGACGCCCTGCGGACGCCGCTGGCCGATCACGGTGATCTGGTGGTGGGCGATAACGAGCCCTATGCCATCGGCGACGAAAGCGACTACACCATCCCGGTGCACGGGGAACAGCGCGGCTTGCTGCACCTGGAATTCGAGGTGCGCCAGGACCTGATCAGCCACGACGCCGGCGTGACCGAATGGGCGGACCGGCTGACCCATCTCCTCCACCACGGGCTCACGGCGCTACGCGGCCACGGCCACTTGTAGCGGCCGGCCCTATAGATCCGCCGATTGGACCAAATTAACGCCGTTTTGGCCCATCTCCGCCGTGGCCGCGGCCAGGGAGCCTTCCAGGTCGATGGCGCGGCAGCCGTCCAGCACCACCGTGGCCTCGAGCCCCAGCCGGCGGGCATCGAGCGCGGAATAGGCCACGCAAAAATCCGTTGCCAGCCCGCACAGCACGACCCGTGCCACTTGCAGCTCCCGTAGCAAACCGGCCAAGCCCGTGGGGGTCTTGCGGTCGTTCTCGAAAAAAGCGGAATAGGAATCGATCTCCCGGCGCCAGCCCTTGCGGATGACGGCCTGGGCTTTTTCCGTCCGCAGGTCCCGGTGAAACGCGGCCCCGCTGCTGCCCGCCACGCAGTGGTCCGGCCAGGCGGTCTGGGGTCCGTAGGGCATGGACACCGTGTCAAAAGGACGTGTGTCCCCATGGGCGCTGGCGAAGGACAGGTGCTCCGATGGGTGCCAGTCCTGGGTCAGGATCACCCGCTCGAAGCGATCCATCAGCCGGTTGACCACGGGGACCACCCCTTCGCCGTCGGGGACGGCCAAGGCCCCACCCGTGCAAAAGTCGTTCTGCACATCCACAACAAGCAGGGCTGACGGGCCGTCGTTTTTTGGCAAAAGGGGCTGCTTTCCTGACCGTTTGACCAAATATCTTGCTATTTAGCCCAACAGCCCGCTTTGCAGCAGGGACATGATCTGCTGGCCGCCTTCCCGTTCGGCATAGTCCAGAATGATCGGCACGAACTGGTTGATCATGTCGGAGGACATGCCCAGCTCGGTAAAGGTGCTGGCCAGGCTCATCAGGCCGCCGGCGCTTTGTCCGGAACCGCCGTCAAGAAGAGAGGCGCCTTGGTCCAGCAGGCTGGACGAGCCGGTGCTGCTGCTCGGGGCCACGCTCATCAATTCGGTGACGCCGGGCAGGGCGCTGGTGATGCTGGCAAAGTCGGACCCGCCCAAATTGCTCTTGGCATAGTTAAAGAGGGCGCCGGTGCCACCCGCGGCCTGGGTTTCGGAAACACCCAACTGGCTGGAAATGGAGCTCAGCAGCTCGGCCACCTGGGCCGAGGCGGACTGCAGGGGCAGGGCGAAAAGCCCGGCGGCAAGCAAAAGGCTCGCAAAAAAAGTGCGGCGATTCATGGGGTAATATCCTCTCGGTTGCGTAATGACATTGCCGTACCCTAGCGTGCCTGGCTCGATTAGAGAAGGCTGAATAACCGGTTTTGCGTCAAGGCCGCGCTTCGGCCATGGCCCCGTCGATGGCCGATCCCAGCTTGTCGACCAGCTCGTCCACGTGGTTTTGCGCGATGATGAACGGCGGCGCCAGCAGGATATGGTCGCCCTGCCGGCCATCAATGCCGCCGCCGCCGGGATAGCACATCAAGCCGGCGGCCATGGCGTGTTTCTTGACCTTGGCATTGAGTTTCAACTGGGGGTCGAAGGGCGCCTTGCTGGCCCGGTCGGCCACCAGCTCCAGGCCCCAAAACAGGCCCCGGCCGCGTATGTCGCCGACCGCGGCATGGTCACCAAATCGGTCGAGCAATGCCCGTTCCAGGGCGGTTCCCTGGCGCTCCACGTTTTCAAGCAGGCCTTCGTTGTCGATGGTCTGCTGCACGGCCAGGCCGGCGGCGCAGGCGGTGGGGTGGCCGATATAGGTAAAACCGTGCTGAAACGCGCCGGTGCCCGCGGCGATGGTGTCGTGGATGGTGCCGGACAGAAGCACCGCCCCGATGGGCTGGTAGCCTGCGCCCAGGCCCTTGGCGCAGGTCAGGATGTCC
>JANQKX010000212.1 GCA_028280915.1 Kiloniellaceae bacterium | reverse complement strand
CTGGGTGAACCCCTGCGCCGCATTCGCGCGACAACCGGATTGCTCACGACCAACATTGCGATCGGCCCCGATGGCGCCCTTTACTGCACCTTATCGGACCGGGGAGAAATCCTCCGCTGGGCCGTGTGAAATCCATGCCTGCGGCTTACGAGTCCCCGTACTCCGAACCTCACGATCCGAACCACACTAGAGGTGTCACGATCACCTTGCCCCGGCACGGCCACGTATGATCGCCGGTTTTGAGCCAAGATCAAGCTATTCGGCAGCAAACGGTTTCCGAAGCGTTTCGGATGGCCGTTCTCCAAATGCTTTTCTGTAATCAACAGCAAACTGCCCAAGATGCCAAAATCCAAAAAGCGCGGCAATGTCGCCCACAGTGTCCGCATGAGGATCTGCGCGCCGAAGGACCGACTTTACCTTAGCCAGGCGTCTTGACTTAATAAATGCGGATGGGGTCATGCCGAACCGCTCGCGAAATGCATATTGCAGAGTTCTCTCGCTCGCACCACATTCGGCAAGCAGAACATGATTAGGTATCCGGCCGAAAGCCGGGTCGTAGCTTTCGATCAGATCCAGGCATCTGCGAACCGCCATGCCGCGGTCTTTCATCATAGGCCGTTTTCCAGTGCCGCGAGAGCATGGCCCGAGCCAGTCTAAAACCAACAACCGCAGCACCTCGTTGACCAGGTCTATGGGAAGCGCTGTAAGGCCGCCGTGCAAATTGTTCAGATGACGACGTATGAGCGGCAGGACTTTCGCGGGCACCAAAAAGGTTTCGGGTCGTTTTGACGGCGGCGGCGGCACGATTTCCTGACCCGCTGCGATCTGCTCAATGCGTTCCTCGGAAACAGAAAGTGTGTGAACTTTAAAGCCGGGCGCCGATACGCTTCGCAACTCCGCTCCGACAGGAAAGACCCATGCCATCCCGTCATCTAGATCGTGGCCGCGCACCCAATACCGGCGCTTTGCCGGTTCCATGATGTTAAAGGTGATCAGCCCTTCGGGCGGGGCACCGAACATGGAAAGCGCCGGCGCAAACGCCGCATATCCGTATCTAAACCCTTGGCCAAAAGCTTGCACGAAGCCTGCGACCGTCCCGCCGTTTCTCTCCGCGGCGAGAGGATAGAATTCCATGTCCCAAGCCCGCAAGGCAGAGCACATGGCATCTAGGTCCTCAAACGACGATTGGACGATCTCCATCCCAATAAGCTCCAACGCTGACGCAATGCATCATGTTTGCGGAATCTCGATAACGGCTCAAGCGATTTGTATTGTAGCGTTCGTCAGAGTCTGGTTCACAGTCGTGCCCATTGAATCTTAGGTCGCATACTTAGTTCGCATACTTGGGCGGACCGTTCATGCAATTCGTTCGGGCAGGGCAGCCGCAACCGACGGCCCTTTGAGGCCCCAGACCGGCGTCTTAGCCAAAGAAAATGAAACAAACGGAGACCCCCTAGTGCAAACCACCATCAAGAAAATCCTGCTTGCCAAATGTGTTTTGGCCGGCTCATTCGCCGCCATGCTTACTGTCATCGGTCCAGCGCTCGCCGAAGACAACATCGAATCAAACGGAATCGTACACGACGCAGAGTTTTACGTACTCAAGGCTCAAAATGGCGAGCGGTGGGCTGCGGAAGACGTTGATCTTAAAGCCAAACTGGCCGATTTACGTCAGAAGCATGGAACGCCCCCCAACCTGATTCACATTATGTGGGATGATACCGCCTATGGTGATGTTGGTATGCCGGGCGTTCAGAGAATTCGCGGCTTTGAGACGCCGAACCTGAATCAAATGGCGCAAGACGGCATGATGTTTGCGCGCATGTATACCGAAGTGGGCTGCACCCCTAGCCGCGCCGCGGCATCAACTGGCCGTTTGGCCGTGCGAAGCGGCATGTACAATATTGGTATGCTGCTCGAGAGCCACGGTATGGGGGCCGAGGAGGTGACCATCGCCGAGGTCCTTTCGCGGGCCGGATATGCGACGGCATTCCATGGTAAATGGCATTTGGGTGATATCGAAGAGAGCTACCCGCACAATCAGGGTTTCGACGAAGCGTTCTTTACGGGCTACAACCAGATCCTGTCTTTGAACTCAGTTGAGGCGGAACAGGGCAACGCCCAGATTGGCCTTTTCGAAGACATGTTGCCCGAAAATCCGTTCAAACTAGACGATACCTTCGTCACCAAGGATTGGGTACAGATCGCCGAAGGCACCAAGGACGGCGAAACCCTGCAATGGGGTGATAATACCCTGAAAACCTATGAGGCCATTGACCCCGAAGCACAGCGCCGCTCGCTGGCGTTTATCGAGCGCAATGCCAAAGCGGGCAAGCCCTTCTATCTGGCCAACTGGCCGATGATGTCATCCTTCCTGCCAATCCGCCCCAAATGCTCGCAATCCCGCAGCCTGTTGCAGGACGGATTGCAGTGTAACGTCGACCCCTTTGTGGGCGAATTGCTGGCTAAACTCGAAGAGCTTGGAATCGCCGAAAACACACTCGTGATCGCCATGGCCGACAATGGTCCAATGTCACACAATCCACCTCCTGGAACCGGATTTGCCGAAACCATTTTCCGTGGCGGCAAGGGCGACTTCCTTGAGGGCGGGGTTCGGGTCCCGGCATTTGCTTGGTGGCCGGGGATGATCAAGGCTGGTCAAATCCCCGAGGACATGATCCACATTACCGATCTTTTTACGACCTTCGCGTCTTTGGCCGGCGCCATGGATTCCATTCCAGGTGATCGTGTGATTGACGGAATCGATCAAACAGCCCTGCTATTGAATGGCAGAACCAATGGCCGGCGGGACTACACGTTTACTTATGCCGGCCCTCGTCTTGGTGCGGTTATCAAGGGCAACTACAAGCGCCACATGATCTCCCCGGACCCGATTGGTGAGGCGAGCGGCATACCGGCCGCGTTCTACTTCTTGCCGAGTGACCCACGTGAAGTTCAGCCAATGCTGACGCCGCTCATTCACCTCAAGCGCCCTTTCAACCGCATGGTTCTGCGCCACAATCTCTGGAAAGAAAAGTATCCGGACTCCCATGAAAAGTACGGTATTCCTTGGACGGGTATCGCTAATGCCTCCGATGAACTAAAGGCTCATGCCAATCCAAAACTGGTATTGCAGGACCTGCCCTTTGATCCCCTGGAATACATCGAGCATCTGGACCAACTCCCCTTCGATGCGAACTTGGACCCCAGTTTGGGCCAATAAAGCCAAGTACCCCGGCCTGGCAAAGGCCCGGAGTATCTTCTCCTTAAAGATGGCCGCTCAAGGGGACTGATTTATTGAGGACAAGGGGACTTTTGATCTGGCCGGTCGATCGCAAGGCGGGCGGTGGCTTCTTGCCATCGCCAAGGGGCCTATTTATCATGTCACTTAAAATAAAACAGGCTTCCTGGCCGCTCATCCAAAAAAAGACCGGCCCTGTCTTCTCCGGCCTTGCCGTCGCACTTTCAGCCATGCTTTCAGAGCCGCGGCGAATTTTTCACCGGCGGTGATACCGCCGATCGCGTCCGTTTCTAAATCTGCTTTGCTTCTGAGCTCTTGACCGTCGGTTTTGAGCAAATCCAACAAATGGACAGGAGGCATGCCGTGCCAGCCAGATGACGGGCCAAATCGACCGAAATGAAGCGCGGCTAGCTTTCCTCGCCGCGTTCATAGGTGTCCTCCAAACGAACGATATCGTCCTCGCCCAAATAGCTACCGGTTTGGATCTCGACAATCCGCAAGGGAATCCGCCCCGGATTGTGCAGGCGATGAGTGGCGCCCAAGGGGATGTAAGTGGATTGATTTTCAGAGAGCACGATGACTTTGTCATCGCATTCCACCCGTCCGGTGCCCTCCACCACCACCCAATGTTCGGCGCGGTGGTAGTGCATCTGCAGAGACAAGGAAGCGCCGGGGCGCACCATGATCTCTTTGACCTGATATCGGTCCCCCAGCGCCAGCTGTTTAAAAGTACCCCAGGGGCGTTTCACCTCCCGATGCACGCGGTGCAGCTCGGTATCGGTTTTTTTTAACTCCGCGACCAAGTCCTTGACCGCACCGGCCTGATCCCGCGGCGAAATGAAGACCGCATCGGGCGTCGCCACCACCACATGATCTTTCAAACCCACGCCGGCAATCAAAGGCCCATAGGTCGAGATGTAATTGCCTTGCGAGGAAAGCAGCAGGACTTCCCCGCTCACCGCGTTGCCGTTCTCGTCCTTGGGGCTCACCGACCAAATAGCATCCCAGGATCCCACGTCGCTCCAGCCGCAGTCCACCGGCACCATGACGCCGTGATCCGTGTGTTCCATCACCGCATAGTCGATTGAAATGTTCGGACAGGCCGAAAATGCCGAGTGATCGGGAACCACCGGCCCCTCGGACGGGATTTCCGCCAACGCCGCCCGGCAGGCCGCCGGCACCGCGGGCGCGTGGCATTCCAGTTCCGCCAGCATCGTGCGGGCGGAAAAGAGAAAAATGCCGCTGTTCCAATAACACCCGCCGCCGTCCAGCAAGGCCTTCGCTTTTGCACCGTTGGGCTTTTCGATGAAGCGCCTGATGCCCAAAACCCCAGGGTGCCTTGTGGGGTCCGCCGCCTCGATATAGCCGTATCCGGTGTGGGGGCAATCGGGGGTGATCCCGAAAGTCACGATCGCGCCCGATTGAGCCGCCGGCACGGCGCGTTTCACCGCCGCGTCAAAAGAGTCCAGATCCAGCACCTTGTGATCCGCGGGCGCCGCGAGGATCAGAGGATCGTCCCCCTCCTCCGCAGTGTTCGCCAACATGACCAAGGCGCCAAGGGCCAGAGCCGGCGCCGTATTTCGGCCCAGCGGCTCCAGGATAAGGCGGTTGGCGGTCAAATTGACCTCAGCCAAGCTGTCCTGCACCAAAAAGCGCTGTTTTTTACCCGTGACGATCGTGGGGGCACCATAATCAGCGCCGTTGAACCGCAAAAGCGTTTCTTCGAACAAGGTATAGTTCGCCCCATTCAATCGATTGTGCTGCTTTGGAAAATCCTCCCGTGAAACAGGCCACAACCGCGTGCCGGAACCACCAGCCAGAATCAAGGGGTTCACCACGGCCGTCTTTTGAACCGGCCGGGAAAGAGATTTAAGTTCGTCTTTCGGCATTCCCTATGGCCTTCCCCAGCAGAAATTTGGATCACCCGCATAGCCGCAATCTTTATACGGCCCTAGTCCTTTCAGACAAGGTCCGCAAAAATCGTCGCGGCACAAAGCTGTTACCGGCCAGCATATTAACTCAGTCCGGTTCGTGCTGTATAGTGGTGGTATCGGAACTTACAACCAGCAGCAGATTCTGGCGACGAGACGAGCAGCGGCGAGGAAGGTCTTGGCCGGCGTAAACGCCGCCAAGCCGCCCTCGCCCAGCTTGCCGAAATTTTATCGGGCGTCCTGGCCAACGCCAATGGGGCGGCTCGCCTGAGCCATGGGATCACTGCTTTCCCCGCCCCTTTGGCGCGCCTGATCCGGGTCTCCCCTCGGGTCCAGACCCTAGTTACCCGTCGCAGAAGATACCCAAGCTTGCCAGGTGTCTTCGTTTTGCGACAACCATTCCTGCGCGACGTCTTCCACGTCCCTGCCCTTTTGATCCACCTGGTCGATCAAGGCGATTTGCTGCTCATTGGTCAGGGTCAGCGCTGTTAAGAGCGCGTGGGCCGCGGGCCATTCTTCCTTGAAGCCGACCCACGCCAGTTTGCGCACATCGCCGCGTTTGAAGTCACAGTCGTAGACATCATCGGGGTTTATCCCGACGGAGGGGTCGTCCCAACATCCTTCTTCATAGGGCGGCAGCTCCACCTGCTTGAGGTCATACTTGGCGAAGATCCAATGGGGCTTCCAAAACATCAACAAGAGAGGGCTTTCCTTATCGTAGGCTGCCTTGATTTCGGCAACCAGCGCGCCCTCGCTGCCCGCGGGAAGCGACGTGAAGGGCAGATCCAAGCCCTTCAAGCGTTCCACGTTCGATGTGCCCCAGTCCGCCGGATAATCAAGAAGGCGGCCGTTGGGAAAGGTCTCGGCGGTTTGAAACACCTGGCCGCAGTCCTTCAGAGCCTCCCAGTTCGGCAGGCCCGGACACAGCTCACCGACAAAGGTCGGATAGAACCAGGTTTCCCGGGGTTCCAAACCGAGCGGGCCCAAATCCTCCACCTTGCCGCTATCCATGGCCGTATCGTAAAGATCGGCGATGTTCGTCATCCAGATTTCGAGAGTGGCGCTCACCCCGTTGTCTTCAAGGGCCGCCATCTGAGGAAAGTATCCGGCCGTTACCAGCTGGACATTGTATCCCATTTCCTCCAACAAATGGCTGGCGATATGGGTGGTAATGTTCTGCCCGGTCCATTCATTGAGCGCCAGTTTGATCGGCTCGTCGCTTTCCGGAATATCTCCCGCGCTCAAGCCGGCCGGTGCGCTGACAGCCAGGACACAGGCTAAAAAAGTTGCTTTACAAATTGACCCGGACATTCTGCCTGCTCCCTTTACCCATTCGTTAAATTCAACGAGCAAGCAGCCTAAGGCAAAATCTTACTTTGATAAATCGAATTTAATTGATGATTTTATTTCATTTTGTTGAACTTTTTCGCCATACTTTAATCTGGACGGGGAACCGCTTGGATCGAGGTGTTGTCGTTTTGACTATAACTCGCTTGGTGAAGAGCGATTCTCCAGCTTCTATATGATTGGTCTTGGGTTTCATGTTTTGCCAATTTCGGGACATCTTATACGCGGCTCCATCTTGTCGCCGCTCTCGTCTGGCATGGTGAGCGCCCCTCGCGGCGTGGAGTGAAAAGAGGAAGGGCTTATGAATCTGGTCACGGCTCAGACATTTCTTGCCATATTAAAGGCCGGCAACTTGAATCGGGCGGCCGAACAATTGAATGTCACGCAATCCACCGTCACCATGCGCATCAACAGCCTCGAAGACCAACTGGGGCGCCGGCTCATTGTGAGGAACAAATCGGGCGTTGAGCTCACCAATGCCGGTTTCAAGTTTCAACGCTACGCGGAGATGATGATCCAGGCCTGGCACCAGGCCAAGCAGGACATTGCCTTGCCGAAGGACTATGATACCACGTTCAATCTGGGCGTCGAAATTGACTTGTGGCCCAACGGTGTGAGCGACTGGGTGCCATGGTCCCGCCAAATGATGCCGGGGATTGCCCTGTCGGTTTGGACCGGGGAGTCGGTCAGCTTGGTCCGGTGGCTGCAGAGCAATCTGGTGGACGCGGCCGTCATGTACGGGCCAAACCCCTGTTCCGGCTTTGAAACGGATATCCTGTTCCATGACCGGCTCATTCTGGTTTCGCGGCAAAAAAGACGGCTGACCCGCTGGGACCCCGCCTACATCTACGTGGACTGGGGCGAGCAGTTCCGGCGCGATCACGCCCTTGCCTACCCCGCGGAGGAAACGGCGGGACTAACCTTTGGCGAGGGCGCACAGGCATTGGAACATATGCTGGCCCATGGGGGGTCGGGCTATTTTCCCTTAAGGTTGGTGGCCGACAGAATCCACGCAAAAGACGTTTTTGTCGTACCGAAAGCACCGGAATTCCGGCGTCAGGTCATTCTTTGCCGCTCGCCCCTATTTTCGATGACGGAATGGTACCGGGCCTCGGTCGACAAACTACGGGAGATCGGCAAAAGGTTCGAAACAATGCCCCTTCAAACCCGCCCTTGGAAGCCCCCATCCGTCAAAAACCTAAGAGGGACCTAGTCTTCGCAAAAAGAACGCTCGGGCGCCTTTTGATGGCCATGGCCGCTTCGCAAACCTCATTGAGGATCAAGGCGGGATGGGCTTGTTCCTTCAGGTCCCGACCGGTAATAGGCCACAGTCTCGGGCGGCAGGGCCGGACGCCCCCGGAGGGAGTCGGCAATTTTTTCCGCCAGCATGATCGTGGTGGCGTTGATGTTGGCCGTCACGATGGTCGGCATAATCGACGCGTCGACCACCCGCAAATTTTCCGCTTCGTGAACCCGGCCCTGGGCATCAACAACGGACAGTTCGTCTTGCCCCATTTTGCAGGTGCACGAGGGATGGTGGGAGGTTTCGCCCTTGGCCCTGGCAAAGGCATCCAAATCCCCGTCGCTCAAGGCCGCGGGCCCGGGCGCGATCTCCTCGCCCCGATAGGGATCGAAGGCCGCCTGATTGGCGAAAGTGCGGGTCATTCGAATGCCGTCGCGAATTTCCTGCCGGTCCTCCTCGACCGCCAGGTGGTTGAAGCGGATCAGCGGCGCCTCATGGGGATCAGTCGATTTCAACCGCACCCAGCCTCGGCTCTTCGGTCTCATCTGGCTGATATGGAACTGAAAGCCGTGCCCCTCGATCTTTTCCGCCCCGTCATAGCTGATGGCGATCGGGGCGAAATGATGCTGCAGGTTCGGCGACTCCACATGATCGCCGGTGCGAAAAAAGGAACCTGTCTCCCAAATATTGGAGGCGCCGAGGCCCTTTTTGAACAAAAGCCATTCCAGGCCGAGTTTGAGTTTCCCGACCGGGCGTGTGGCCGGGTAGATGGAAACCGGCTTTTTGCATTTGTATTGCACCAGGTAGTCCAGGTGATCCTGCAGGTTTTCCCCAACGCCCGGCAGGTCAATCAGGGGATCGATGTCAAGCCCCCTGAGTTCCGGCGCGGGTCCGATTCCCGACAGTTTCAAGATTTTCGGGGAGTTGATGGCGCCGGCGCTGAGGATGACCTCCCCGTCGCAGTAGGCCTTTTTCAGCGTACCCCCTTGCAGATACTCTACGCCCATGGCGGTTCGGCCGGTGAAGAGAATCCGAGTGACCGTGGCGCCGACGGCAAGCTCGATCCGTCCCCGCCGCCGGGCCGGGTGCAGATAGCAGACCGATGTGCTGGAACGCAGACCTCCGTGGGTGGAGCGTTCCATGCGGTACACCCCTTCCTGGCGGAAACCGTTCACGTCTTCGGTCAGGACGTGACCCGCTTGCTGGCCGGCCTGCAGAAAAGCTTGGTAGAGAGGGTTATCGCAATCGGGAATGGTTGTCCTGATCGGGCCCTCCGCGCCGCGAAAGGCGTTGGGGCCAAGGGCGCAGCTTTCCATCTTTTTGAAGTAAGGCAGACACCGGGCGAAGGACCAGTTCTCAAGGCCTTTCACTTCGGCCCATTTTTCATAGTCCAAGGGGTTGCCGCGCAGATACACCATCCCGTTGATCGATGAGGAGCCGCCGACCACCCGCCCGCGCGGATAATAGAGGCGGCGGTTGTCCATATGGGGTTCCGGCTGGGAGTAATAGGCCCAGTTGTATCTTTCACTTTCCAGGGGCACGGCCAGCGCCGCGGGCATGCGCAGGGCGTATAGGCTCCGGTCCAGGGGGCCGGCCTCCAACACCAGCACCCGCGTATTCCGGTCTTCCGTGAGCCGCGCGGCGAGGACCGACCCGGCCGAACCGGAACCGATAATGATATAAGTGTAGGACGGGTTATCAGGCATTCGTGAGGTTTTTTGTCTCCGGTTCCAAGGGCAACGGCATCAGGCCTTTTCGCGCACCTTAAAAGGGCGATCTCAAAGGCTATCGCCGGCTAGGCCAAGATGATCAAAGCAGAAATCGCCTGATCTGAAAAACGAATTTATCTCAACCATATGTTCGATAATTATGAACTTTGGGCCGTGCCCGAGGTGAATATAGCCAGGGGTGGATGGCAAAGCCCGCTTGGCGGGGCCGCTGCTGTTTTGAACTAAAGGATGGGCTTTTTTCAGACAGCGGAATGCCCGGGGCCCGTTCCTTCCCGCTGGACTCCGATCCCCATTCGTGCGATCAATCTGACGATGGCGTCCGATTCTTTTGAGTCGGCTGAAAAGGGAACGCGGTGCGGGGCCTTGCCCCAATTCCGTGACTGCCCCCGCAACTGTGAGCGGCGAGCGACCCCGAGAAATACCACTGAGCCCAAGGGCTCGGGAAGGTTTGGGGAAGCGGCGACCCGCAAGTCAGGAGACCTGCCATCTCGGGTGCGCGGTGCGTACCTTGGCCACCTAAACCCGGGCGGGGTGCCCTGGGACGGAGAGACGCCAGATGGACCCAAGAGGCCCTGACACATCGCCGTTATCCCTTAGCCCCCGCTCCTTGCGCGGAGGGCGCGATGCTTCTCGAACAAACGATTGCCCAACTGGATATCGGCGCCATGCCCCTGGACGAGGCACGGCAGATGGGCCAACTGGGATACATGCAATGGATCGCCGGTCTGCCCGGCAACGCCGATTATCAGCGCGCGGCTTTGCGCGCCTATCTGATGGCGGCCCCCTTCATCGAGTCCTCACCGGCCGTCGCCGCGTTTTGTGATCTGCTCCTCACGTCAGTGCAAGAACCGCTGAAGCCCCTGCCCCTTTCAATGCCGCCTCGGAAACGGCGCGGTGGCTCCGACGCTCGGCGGTCGGCGCGCCTGGCCGATTAGCACCAAGAGACCGGCTGATGGCGCCGTCGACATGTCGATTTTGCAACGGAGCACAATGGCCCGGACCAACGGTTGGAGTGCCGTTATGACAGTACCCTTCCACCCCATCGAGGATATGAGCAAATGACACTCGCCAGCCCCTGCGTCGGAACCTGCAGGCTTGACCAGGCCACGGGCTATTGCCTGGGATGCGCGCGCACCGGCGACGAGATCGCTCGTTGGCGCGGTCAAACAAGTCATTGGCGCCGTGCCATCTGGGACGCCTTGCCGAGCCGCTTGCTGAGTCTCGGCGTCACCTGCCGCCGCCTGTCATGGGAGACGGACGAGATCTTGGATTTCGTCGCACACAGCCTGCGCCAGGCCACCGGCACCTGGGTTGTCGGCGTCGTGGGAGCGGTGGCGGAGTTCACGGCGAGGCCGGGCGAAAGCATTGCAATCGAGCGGGAGGGCGCCCGCGTCACGGCCACGACACCGGGCGGCAAGCTGCGATTCCGGATCGATGACCAGGTGCGGGCCCTCACCTTCGACCCGGATGACACGCCCGAAAAGCACCAAAAGGTCGTGCTTGCCGTCAAGCGAGAGCGCGGCGGCCCGCCGGTGAGCGGGCGCATTGCGGATCTCGGCCCCGACAGTTCCGGCATAGACCTCGCGGATCAGCACCATCAGCTTTTCGATCTGGGGCTCGACCGCAAGGAAGCCCGTTTTTGCATCCGCTGCGCGTCCGGCGCCGTAAGGGAGGCCATCTCCGCCGCGACGGGCACCACCTTGGCCGAGGCAGCGCCACGGCTGGCGCCGGTCCTCCTGCGAGACAGCCCGGCCCGGGTCGTGGAGAGCGCCTTGGGCCGGATCGAAGTATCGACCCCGATCCCGCCTCCGGGCGGCGCCTCACCCCCAGGCCCGCACACCCATCTGCTGCCCGAGCATCTTGCAACGGGCCGGGCGCTGCCGGTTGGCATGGACCTACCGCCCGCCTACCTGCCCGGCGCGGTTTTCTATCCGGCCAAATGACCCGGCTCCGGACGCCCTGGCCGAACCGGCCCAGCCAACGCTTGAGCGTTAAAGAAAATGGCGAAGGCCGGCGGCGCTTTTGTCATGCCGGTTCCATCCTCGCCAATAGTACTTTCGGTGCCGTGAAGCAATCTCACACATCGACCGAAACCTTGCCGATCGGGTTCGAACAGCAAGCGAGGATGTAGCCTGCCGCGATATCGTCCTCGGAGATTCCCCCATTGTGCACCATGTGCACCTCGCCCGCGAGCTGTTTGATCTTGCAGGTGCCGCAAACGCCGAAGGTGCATCCGGAAGGGATGTTGAGCCCCGCGGCGCGGGCGGCGGCGAGGATCGTGTCCGTCTCCGCCACCTTCGCCGTCACACCGGAGGCAGCGAAGGTCACTTCCACTTGCGTGCCTTCCTCGGGCACCACGTCGTCCAGCGCTGGCACGTCGGCCTCGGTCGCCGCGGGCGCCTGAAAGCTTTCCTGGTGATAGCGCTCCATGTCGTAGCCCAGGCCGGCCAGAGCCTCGCGCACCGCCTGCATGAAGGGCTCGGGCCCACAGCAGAACACCTCACGCTCGAGATAATCGGGCGCCATCAGGCCCAGCATGAGCTGGTTGAACATACCGCGATATCCCGGCCAGGGACGGAAGTTGTCGGGGCATTCCACCACCCACTTCAGGTCGATCCCCGGCACGCGGGACGCCATGTGTTCCAGCCGCTCGCGAAAAATGATCTCGGAGGGGCTGCGGGCGCAGTTCACGAAGACGATATCGGGCACGGTGCCCAGGTCGAACATATAGGTCGTCATGGACATGACCGGCGTGATGCCCGATCCGGCTGAGATGAACAGATACTTTTCCGCTGCATGGTTGAGGTGGCTGAAAACGCCCGCCGGGCCAAGAACCTTCAGCCGCATGCCCGGCCGCAGATGGTCGATCATCCAGCGGGTGCCGACGCTGTCGGCCTGCGCCTTGACGGTGATCGACAGGGACCGCGGCCGCGACGGCGACGACGAGATCGTGTAGGTCCGGTGCACCAGGCCGCCAGGCACGGGGATTTCCAAGGTCAGGAACTGCCCCGGCAGGAAGTCGAACAGGGCGCCCGATGGTGCCTGAAACGCGAAGGTCGCGGTATGCGGCACCTCGGGGATCACAGAAACGCATTCAAGCAGCTCGTCATCCGACCAAATCGCGCGGGCCGGCAAGCGGGAAAGGTCGTTCATCACGCCTACTCCGCGGCCAAGCGCGGGGAGGTGTTCAGACGATCGGACATGGTCCGGCAATACCAGTCAACGAACTGGATCACGCCCGCTTCGTGCAGCTGTGAATAGGGGCCCGGTTCATAGGCGGGTGAATCGATGCCCTGCTGATTGTCCTCGACCACGCGCCGGTCCTCGTCATTGGTGGCCATCCAGACTTCGCTCAGGCGTTTCAGGTCGTAGTCGCGCCCTTCCACTGCGTCCTTGTGAACAAGCCATTTGGTACAGACCTCCGTCTCGGTGGGCGAAAGGGGCGTCACCCGGAAGACGATGGAATGGTCGGGCAGAAAATGGTTCCACGTGGTCGGATAGTGGAACTTCAAGAGCGCCCCCGCATCGTCGAAGGGCACGCGACCCAGCGCCCTTGTGACCGCGGCTTTGCCGTCCATCGTATAACTCTTGGCACCAACCTTGAGGGGCATGCGCGCCAGTCGGAACTGCCCGCTGCCGCCCATGCGGAACAGGGAGGTCAGGCCCGCTCCCTCGCAGCGCTCGAAATGGGCGCGAAGATGGGGGGCCGGCTCGCCGTCCTCGATGCCGGTGATGACCGGGTCATCGGGGAAAGTCCGGCAGAGGGCGGGATGATTGCCGCCGCAATGGTAACATTCCCGATTGTTTTCCCAGACCAGTTTCCAGTTGCCATTCTCGACGATTTTGCTCTCGAAGGCGATCTTAGCGTTGGCGAGATCATGCACGTCCAGGTAGGGCCGGGCCAGATTGGCAAAGGCGTCGAAATCGGGCGCGTCCTCGGCCAGGCAGATATAGATCAGCCCCGCCAAATCGCGACAGTGGACCGGCTTTAGACCATGGGCCGAAGCATCGAAATCCGGCCCCATATCCCGGGCCCAGATCAGACGGCCATCCAGCTCGTAGGTCCACTGATGGTAAGGGCAGACGAGCTTGGGCACGTTGCCCTTGGCCCCCTTACAGATGACCGAGCCGCGATGGCGGCAGGAATTGTGGAAGGCGCGCACCGCCCCGTCTTGCCCCCGCACGATGATGACACGGTAAGCCCCAATTTGGCAGGTGACGTAGGATCCGGGCTTTTCCAGCTCGCAAGCGGGAATCGCAAACAGCCAGTCCCGATACCAGATGGTCTCCAGGTCCGCCTCGAAGATGCCGGGATCGGTATAAAAGGGCCGCTCCAGGGCATAGCCCGATTTTCGCGCGGCCAGCAGCTGCAAAAGGTCGTGTTTCATTATTTTCCCCTGCCGCGCCCCGCGGCCCTTTCTGGGGCGGATGGCAGGCAGGCCGGGCGGAATCGCAGACTCGCGCATCCCGTCAGGCGTCTGCACCGCCGCCCGCGGTTGACGTCATCTGCAAGGCTGGTTTCCGGACTTCGGGCGCGGCCTTTCGGCCTGGCATGGCGCCTTCCCAAGGCTTATCGCCTCAGTGGCTTGTCGCCATGCCCTTCGCGTCGTTACCGTTGCGGGGGCAGTGCCGGTTTTTCACCGGCTTCCCAATTCTCCGCTGTCGCCAGCGGCACCTTACAAGTCTCCTGTAGCATCCCGAAATGCGGGGATTTTGCACGAAAGCGACTTCGGCGATCCAAAATACGCCCCGGGCATCATTTCCGATCCGTCGGCGTTTCCACCGCCGTTGATGGTGGCGCAGGGCCCCCGGGCGGAAACGGACTCGCTTTTTGCCCCATTTCCGAAGCGGATTTCCGGTACACGACTGATTACCGACCCAACAACGCATTGGGCAGCCACAGGGAGACTTCCGGAATATAGGTCGTGATGATCAAGGTGGGGATCCAGGCAAAACAGATCATCATGAAGGTCGGGCCCATCATTTCGTTGATGGGCGTGTTCCCAACTCTCGCCCCAAGGTAAAGCAGTGGGGCCGTCGGCGGTGTGATATTGCCCATGCCCAAGTTCACACCGATGATCGCCGCGAACTGGATCGGGTCCACGCCCAATTGGGTGACGATGGGAAACAACAAGGGCGCGCTTAACAGAACGCCGCTGACGTCGTCCATCAACATGCCGATGATGACCATCACGATGTTGACCATGATCAAGATCACGATCGGATTTTCGGATAGCGAAAAAATGAGGTCCTGGGCAATGCCGGGGATATCCTCGAAAACCAGCAAGCGGCTGACGATCATGACCATGAAGAACATCACCATGACCACGCCGGTCGTCGTGGCCGTGTTCACAATGGCCGGCACGAAGTTTCGTGTGTTTAGGCCCTTGTAGATGAAAAACCCAACCGGGATCGCATAAACGACGGCGATGCCGGCCGCTTCGGTCGGGGTCATGATCCCGCCGTAGATACCGCCGAGAATGATGATCGGCATCAAAAGGGCGGGAAAAGCGTGCCATGTTGTTTTGGCAACCTCCCTCGGCAGGTTTTGCGACGGCGGCAAAACGTCGATCTGCTTGTGCTTGCGCAACAGGAAGAAGTTAACAATGATCAACAGCGCGACCAGAATGAGGCCGGGAACAATGGTCGCCAAAAAGCATTTCAGAACCGATTGCCGCGTCACCCAGGCATAGATGATCTGTATGGCGCTGGGGGGGATGAGCAGGCCCAGCGGGGCGGCATTGGCGATCAAGGCCGATGAAATCCCCCGCGGATACTTGGCCGCCGCCAGGCGCGGCAGCATGATGCTGCCGATGCAGGTGAGCGTCGCCGAAGCGCTGCCGGAAATGGACCCGAAAATAGCGCTGGCCACAACCGCCGCGGCGGAGAGACCGCCCCTGATGCGGCCAACGAATATCTCCGCCAGGTCGACCAGCGGCGCCGCGATCTTGCCCCGCTCCATCAAGCCGCCGGCCATGATGAAAAGCGGAATGGCCAGCAGCACCAGGGCATTCATGCGCCAGTGACCGGAGGGCAGCAATGTGGTCACATCGATCCCGGTCGCAAAGGCGATATAAATCATGGTCAGGCCGAAGGCAAAGGGCACCGGCATGCCCAAGACCAGGGCCACGCACAAAATCAAAAGTGTGAGAGCTATCAGCATAACTTACACCCCCTCCCCTTTTCCCGTGGCCCCTTCCTCTTTTTCCCATTCCGGCGAGGGGCCCTGCCTGATCCCCACGTAGAGATGCAGGGCCGTGTAAAAGGCCATTAAAACCAGCCCGACAAAAATGCCCAGCTTGGGAAGGACAAAGGGAATTTTCCAAGCCACCGTGGCCGGCCAATTGGGAAATTTGCTCACGTCCTCCAGGACCATGAGATAGCCCCAATAGGACAGGACGATGCCGACCAGAAGCTCCAGGAAAATCACGAAATTCCCGATCGCCCACTTCACCTTTACATTCTTGATCCAGGCGTTGATGAAGTCTGCCTTGATGTGAGTGTTTTCGAAGCTGCCCTGGGCCCCGCCGATGAAATAGAGCCAGAAAGCCGCGACCAGCACCCATTCTTCATAGGCAAAAAGGTCCGCATGAAAAATGTAGCGAAGGATCACCACCGCAAAAAACACGAAGGCCAGCAAGAGACTGCAAAACACCAGGATGACTTTTTGGCAAAAGAGCAGTGCTCTGACCGGTGCTTGCAATGGCGGGGGAATTTGAAGGGACAAGGTCGCCTCCCGTGTCATGGGAAAAGCAGGGCAGAGGAGCCCGTCAAAGGGGACGGACTCCTCCGGTCACGCAGACAGGGAACCGTGTTATTGCGTGTCAGCCTTGAGCTGATCCATCAGATCCTTGCCGAAGGTTTCCTCCAGTTTCGGCCAGGTGGTGGCACGAATATGGGCCGCGATCGCCGAGCGCTCTTCGTCGGTCAGGGCGATGACCTCGACTCCCGCTTCCGCCAGCTTGCCCATGAACTCGACATCGGTTGCCTCGCTGCTGGCAAAGGAGTTGATGGCCGCCTTGCCGAAGGTGTCTTCGATGACCTTTTGTTGCTCCGCGTTGAGTTCGTCCCAGGACGTCTTGCTCATGTAATAGGCGGTGTTTTCCACAAAGGGATTGTAGGGAATGTAATATTTGATGGCGTCCAGGAAGGTGGTGTAGTTGGCTTCGGGCGTACCGCCGATCACGCCGTCCACGACACCCTGCTGCAGGGCTGGGAAAACATCGCCCCAGTCAATGGTAGTGGTGTTGAAGCCCATGTCGACGGCGGTTTCCTTTGCGACCGCCGCGCTCCACACGCGGATGGTGATGTCCTTCTTGCCGAAGCCGGTTGCATCGGTAGGCATTTTGGAGGCGCCCACACCGATGAAACCCTCACCGAAGATCCCCAGCAGTTTGACACCCTGCTTGTCGAGCAGGTCGGAGTAGGTTTGATAAAAGTTCGATCCCGGCGTGAACACCTTGTTCATCTGGGCATAACTGTCCACCAGGTAGGGGATCGTGTTGATCTCCAGCAAGGGGTCGTTGTGGCTGTAGATAAAGGTATGGCCGATGTCGATCACGCCTTTGGCCACGTCGCCGAACACCTGTTCGCCGGTTCCCAACTGACCGGACGGAAAAAGCTGCAGCTTCAGACCCACGCCCGCCGCTTCCACTTCTTTTTTGATCTCGTTGAGCTGTTTGGTGGCATTGTGGTCGGGCGCATGTTGACCGGCAACCTTCAGCCGGGTTTCCGCGTTGGCACCGCCGGCGACCAGACCAATGGTGAACAGCCCCAGCATGGCCGCCTTGATCAGCCCGCGGCCCCTGCCTTTCTGAACCATCTTGCGCATCTTTTCCTCCTGAATTTGTTTCTTATGAAGACGGCAATGGCGTCCCGAAGCCCGTGCGGCCTGCCAAAGCCCCTGCGGAAACAGAGTAGAAAGAAACACTCAGGGGGTATTGAACCTACTGCGCAATTTACAGAACATTTTATTGGAGTTTGATCCTCGTGCCTGAAAATCCGGACCGGCCGATTTGAGTTTAGGCGTTCGGGCCCCAGGTGTCGCTCAGCGCATAGCCATGCTGAAAAGGATCGCTCGGGTCCATTCCGATGGAAGAGACGGCAAAGATCCAAGCGCGCCCGCGCAGTTTGGTGATGACCGCCTTGCGGTGTCCCACCACGGCGGCCCCGGTTATCTCCGCCGCGAAGGCGCTGCCGATGATCGAGCCCGATTGGATTTCGATACCCGCCTTTAAGTCTCCCCGCGCATGCATGACCGCAAGCCGGGCGGCGGTGCCGGTGCCGCAGGGTGACCGGTCCATGCGGCCGGGATGTATGACGTTCCCGTTGCGGATGTTCTTGCCGTCTCGGGCGCAAAACAACGCGTACTCCACCTTGTTGACGCCCCCCTGCATCGGGTGTTCGACGGGAATTTGTTCCCGGGCGGCCCGGCCGATTTTCGCCCCGAGAGCGACCAGATCTCGGGCCTCTCCGGGGACAATCGAAAAACCAAATTCCCGCGCGTCCACCAGGGCGAAATAACATCCGCCAAAGGCGACATCCACGTGGATCGTACCATGCCCCTCTATTTCGAGCGGGTGATCGAGATGCTCGACGAAGCTGGGAAACATATCGAGGGTAACGTTCTTGCACTTGCCGTTTTGGCAAGCGGCAACGGTTCGAACCAGCCCCGCCGGCGTCTCCAAGATCACCTCCGTGAAGGGTTCCTTCATGGGCAGGATCCCCGTTTCCAGCAGCACCGTGGTGACACACATGGCGTTTGATCCCGACATGGCGTGGGGACCATCGGGCTGCAAGGGGATAAAGGCCGCCTGCGCCTCGGGCCGTGTGGGCGGAAACAGCAGGTTCGCGGTCATCTGGGCGCAGCCACGAGGCTCAAACAACGCAAACCTCGTCAATGAGTCATCCACATCCGCCAGATGCCGCAGCTTGTCCATCATGGTTGCGCCCGGCACATCAAAGCCATCGCCGATCACCACCCGCCCCACCTCGCCTTCCGCATGGGCGTCGATGACCCGGATGTTTTTCGACCAATGAGGGGAAGCTTTGAATTCATCTGCGGACGGCAAGAACATTTTCATCCTTTTGTTTTTGGCACCCAAGGCGGCCCTCACCTTGGCAAGGTCGGACCGGCGGCTCGTGCGGAGGGGCGCGTTTGCCGATTGACTTTAGCCAGAAGAAAATGCTTCTAATAGAATGAACAACGCAGTTAATTGAATATTTTCGCTCGAATTGCGGACGCTCCGTGGCAGCAAAAATCCCAAGCTCTGGTAGTTCTTTTGAAGCGCGCCCCGACATCAAGGTCGGCTTTGTTTTATCACCGGATTTTACCCTGCTCCCTTTCGCCGGCTTTATGGATACGCTGCGCCATTCGGCGGACGAGGGCGACCGCAGCCGGCAGGTGTACTGCCAGTGGCAGATTGTCGGACCAAACCTTGAACCGGTTCGCTCAAGCTGCGGTGCCGAGGTAAAGCCCTGGATCGTTTATGATGACCCGGCCGCGTTCGACTACATCGTCATCGTGGGCGGCCTGCTGTCCGCCTTTGACACACACAGTCCCGCAACCTTTGACTTCCTAAGGCTGGCCGGCAAAAACCGGGTGCCGGTGGTCGGGCTTTGCACCGGGTGCTTTGCCATGGCCGAGGCCGGCTTGTTGAACGAAAAGAGGTGCGCTGTCCATTTCCGCCATCGTCAGGATTTCATGGCACGCTATCCCCGGGCCAAGGTAACGACCCACGAGATCTTTGTCTTCGATGGCGACGTCATCACCTGCCCGGGCGGCACCGCGGCCATCGATGTGGCCGTTGAACTGATCATGCGCCATAGCGGCAGGGCCCGCGCCATGAAGGGCTTGGCCGACATGATCGTGGACGAGCATCGCATCTCCCATCATGTGCCCCGGTTGCCCTACGAGGAATTTTTGAATTGCGGCGACTGGCGGGTGGAGCGGGCCGTCCAACTCATGCAGCGTAACTTGTCCGAGCCCGGTTCCATTGGCCAACTGGCGCAACAGCTTGGAACCAGTGTCAGCCAACTTGATCGCGCCTTTGCGGAGCGAACCAGCACGACGCCGGCCGCCCTTTGGCGTGAAATGAGGCTGCAACACGCCCGTTGGCGGCTGCTCAACAGCCACCGCTCGGTCACGGAGATCGCCCACGAATGCGGTTTTTCGGACTGCGCCCATTTCGTACGCCGGTTCAAAAATGAATTCGGCGAGACTCCCCATGAGTTTCGCAAAATGCGCACATGAGCCGATGCAAGGAAAGTTCGCTCACCGGGACAGTTTGAGCATCACGGTCCCGATTAAGGTGAGGCCCGTGGAGGCCAGGCGCGCCAGGTCCAGTCGCTCCTTCAAGAAGAAGACGCCAAAGAGCACCGCGAACACCATGCTGGTTTCCCGTACCGCCGAGACCAGCGCCAGGGGCGCCTGGGTCATGGCCCAGATGACGATCCAATAGGCCAAGAACGATATGAGGCCGCCGAGCACGCCGACCTTCCAGGCCTTCCGCACCGAGACCCAAATCTGGCCCCGCCGCAGATAAAGCGCCAACAAGGTGATGGGAATGCCGTCAAAAAGGTGGACCCAGAAGGTATAACTATGGGCACTCTCGGCCAGGCGGGCACCCAAACCGTCCACCACCGTATAGCCGGCGATTAAGATACCCGTGCCCAGGGCATAGAGCATGGCCCTGGGTTCCTGGAAGCCGCTGGCGCCGCGGGTCAGGGCCAGGCTCATGATCCCCAGGGCGATGACAACCACCGACAGGCCGGCCTGTCGGCTCAGGGTTTCGCCCACGATCGCAACAGATATGACCGCCACGATCAACGGCGCGGAGCCCCGGGCAAGGGGATAGACATGACTCAGGTCGCCGTAGCGGTATGCCTGGATCAAAAACAAGCAGTAGGCCGTGTTCAGAGCGGTGGAGCCCCAGATATACGGCCAGCTTTCCGCCGTCGGAAGGGCCACGAAGGGCACGACCAAGGCGGCAACGATGACCTGGCTCATCATCATGATGGCGATCATGACCAGCCGGTCGGCGTTGACCTTGACCAGGGCATTCCAGGCCGCGTGCAACACGGCGGCGGCCAGTACCATGGCAAACACGGTCGTCGTCATACCCCTCTCCGCGACTGATGTTTTTGTCCCCGCTACCGGCCATGGCCGCAGGAAACGCAGCAAAGACATCGCATCGTTTCGACCCGTCCCATGCTTCAGGGCAGCACCTGGAAAAACGTGATCGTGATGCCTCGCTAGGTGTCCCCTGCCTCCCCCTTCACATTATCTAACCCGATGCACTGTCCGGCTCGATGCGTTAGCTGATCCGATGAGTTGTATAGTTGGCGCGCGGAGCGGCGGCAACCTGAAACGGACTATCGCCCGAGATTTGGTATAAGCGGGTCGTCCGGATTTTTCACTTGCCCCAGCGCAAGGCCAAAGGATCAACCGCACGGGCCAATTCCAGAAGCTGCCCGCGGGTTTCGGGATGCAGCGGCAAAACCGGATGACGTACATGCTCGGAGGCAATGACGCCGCCTTCCTTCATGACCACCTTGCAGGCCCGCCAGCCGCATTGCCGGTTTTCAAAGTTGATCAACGGCAAAAGGCGGCCGTAGATGGCCATGGCCGCGGCCCGGTCCCCCTCGAGATGGGCCCACACGGCCGGCCGGATCAGGTCCGGCAGGGTTGCCGAGGTCATGGTTCCGCTCGCCCCGGCATCGAGATCCGCCAAGAGAGTGATGCCTTCCTCGCCGTCGAAGGGGCCCTCGATCGCGTCACCCCCGGCGCTTATCAGGGCGCGAAGCTTGGCCGACGCCTGGGGCGTTTCAATTTTAAACAGCTTCACCTGCTCGATCTCCCGCGCCATGCGCGCCAGCAACGCCACGGAAAGCGGCACGCCGGACAAGGGCGCATCCTGGACCATGATCGGTATGCCGCCCGCCGCGCCGGCCTCGGCGAAGTGCTGAAAGATCCCCTCGTCATCGGCGCGCAGAGCCGCCCCATAAAAAGGCGGCATCATCATGACCATGGCGGCCCCCATGGCCGCGGCCTCCCGTACCCGGGCCGCGACGATGGCCGTGGCGAAATGGGAGATGGTCACGATGACGGGGACACGGCCGGCCGCCTGTTCCAGCGATGCCCGCATAACCGCATCCCGTTCTGCCTCGCTCAGCACGAATTGTTCGGAAAAATTGGCCAGAATGCAGATGCCATCGCAGCCTTGATCGATCATGCAGTCGATCACCCGCCTCATCCCGTCGATGTCAAGGGCGCCATCTTGGGTAAAGGGGGTGGGCGCCACCGGCCAGACACCGTTGTATTTCCGTAACGTCATTTAACTCTCCGGTTTTGGAGTTGGACCCAGGTTTTGGGGTTGGGCTTGAGTCGTGGCGTCGGGTGCCGCTTGGCCCTCACCTCAGCTCCGCCAGGGGGCTCAGGAAATAGTGGTCCTCGTTTGTGCAGTCGTGGATGACGGAATGCAAAAAGGTATCGCTGCTTTCGGGATGA
Source organism: Kiloniellaceae bacterium (assembly GCA_028280915.1). Lineage (GTDB taxonomy): Bacteria > Pseudomonadota > Alphaproteobacteria > Kiloniellales > Kiloniellaceae > JANQKX01. Next base: position 1,378 of record JANQKX010000212.1, on the reverse strand, counting down.
TCTTCCCGATAGTGGCTGCCGCGGCTTTCGCGCCGGTAAAGCGCCGCCCGGCCCATGATCTGCGCCACCTCGAGCAAATTGTCGTTTTCGATGGCGAAACCCAGCTGGCCGGGCGTGGCGATGTCGACAGCATCGTAAAGCTCGTCCCGCAAGGCCGTGACCCCCAAGAGAAAGTGCTTCAGCCCATGGTCGTTGCGGATGATCAAGAGGTGTTGATTAGCCAGGCTCTGCAGACGCTTTCTGATGTCATGAACATCGCTGCCGCCCTGCCTTCGGAACCGGGCGAGATAGTCCGCTTGTTCGTCGAAAACATCCGGTATGGGACGATGGTCCGTTTCCCGGGCGCGCCGCGCCGCCGCCCGTCCGGCGCGGGCGCCAAAAACCTGACAGGTCAAAGCCATGTTGCCGCCCAAGCGATCGGCGCCGTGTGGGCCGGCGGCGGTTTCGCCCGCGGCGAACAGGCCCTTCAGATTGGACTGGGCGTCGGCATCAATGCGCAAGCCCCCGTTGATGGCATGGGCCGAGCAGGCAATTTGAACCTTGTCGCGATAAAGGTCGACACCGCGCTCCCGGTACCATTCATAGGTCACCGGCCACATCTTGGCGATGCTGCGGCTCTTGTCGGCCAGGATGGCGTCAAAGTCCCGCCCGACGAAGTCCATGTAAACACCGCCCTCGTCCGTTCCCAAGCCCGAATTGATCGTCTTTTGAATTGAGATCTCGATATATTTGGAGATATCGGAAGAACTGAAGGGGAAATGCCTCTCCTTTTCGGCGATCACTTGGGAAAGCGTCAGATCGTCGGGCAGATTTCGCTCAATGAAGCCTTCACCGTTCCGGTCGGTCAGGTTCGGTAGAGCATCCCAAAGATAGTTGCCGAAGAGGTTGATGAAAGGTTCGGTGATACTGACACCGGCCTGCATGAATTCCATGTTCGCCAAATGGGCGCCCGCCCGATAGGCCATGGCATAGCCGTCGCCGGTAATGTCCGTGGGATAAAGGTTGGTCGCAAAAAGCTGACTGGCGCCGCCGGTGGTCAGGATGGTCGCCTTGGCGCGGATGACGACCGAACGCCCCTCCCCGTCGATCCCGTAGGCGCCCCAGCATTGGCCGTCCCGGGCGATCAGGTTGACGATCATTATCTGGTCCATGACCTTGATATCGCGCCGCGAGGCCTCGGTGCCCAGCGCCTTGACGACCGGCTTGAAATGATCCTTGATCACATGGGAACGGGGCTTTGATGAAAAGCAGGCGCGGAACACCAGATAGTTGCCGTCCTTTTTTTCGAAGTGGACGCCGTACCCTTCCAGGTACTTCAAGGTGTCACAAGCTTCGTTGGCGAGGATCGAAACCAGCCTCTCGTCCGCCATGCCCTGGG
>JANQKX010000176.1 GCA_028280915.1 Kiloniellaceae bacterium | reverse complement strand
CATGGGCCGGGGCCACCCGCGGGATGGGTCAAAAATGAACCGTCAAGTCCGTCACGACCCTGGTGCCAAAGACACTGTCATCGTTATCGGTGATGGCGGTTTCGGCGCTCAGGCCGAACAGCATGTGATCGGTGATGCGGTAACGGATGCCGCCGCCCAAGGTCACGGTCGTGCCCCGCTGATCGCTGCCGAAGTTCAACACGTCGGCACCGTCCAGGTCTCCCAGGGCGCCGGTCAAGCGGTCCGCCTGGTTGAAGGCCGTATAGCCGTTGAGCTCCACCAAGGGAAAGAAGCCGGGCAAGAGCTCATAGTCGCCGTGCACCGAATAGTGGACGAAGGAGTTATCCACATCCGAATCCAAGGCGAAGTTCGCGCCGACGCTGGCCTGCAAGCCGAACTTTCCGAAGGTCGTCGCGCCCGTGACGAAGGGGTTCAAAAAGCCGTCCCCATCACCGGCCAACTCGATCCCACCGCTGGAGATATCGTTCACCGGGATCTCATAGCGCAAGCCGCCGGTCACCAAGGTCTCGCTTTCGGGAATGGAGATGAAATTATACTTCAGACCCGCGGCGATGTTGTTCCAGCCACTGGTGTCGGGCAGGACATCCTTGAAGTTCAGCCAGGTATAGCCGTCCTTGGTGGCGATGAAGCCCAAGCGCTCGGTGATGGCCAGGCGCGCCTGCACGGCCACCACGTTGGCGTGGCCGCCGTTGGTGATGAAGTCGTCGGACAGGCGATGGTAGGCGTAGATCGGCACCACTTCGGTGGTGATGTAGGGAGTCTCGTTGTAGATGAAGTTGGACACCGGCGGCACATAGCGGCTCATCCGGTCGTCGCCCAGGGATCCCTTGATATCCATCCCCAGGAAGGTGTCGCTGGACTCTTCTTCCGTTGCCTGAGCAACCAGCGCTTCCGTTTCGGAACTGAGAAGCGGCGAAGTATCCAAGGCTTCATTCGGCGTGTTTTCCGCCGCCAAGGCGGCACCCGCCGCGCCCAGCGTCAAGAACAGGGCAAAGGCTGCCCCACGACCCATGCATTTTGGCAATGTACTTTCCTTCCTAGTAAACCTCGTGTGACGCCGAGAAAACGCGCGTCAAGGTAACGTCTTGCGCCGCTCCGGCTGGACACGGACGCAATGCTCCTCTTCGGGCAAGCAAGGCCGGTAAACCCGTGACCGTGCCACGATGAAATCGTGTCACGGTGCTGCGGAAAGGAAGTTTAGTGATCCCCCGGGAGCCTTCGGGCTCCGTACTTGCTCACCAACGGACGAAGCTGACGAACTTTAAGATGAAAGACCCATTGCCCCCCTGCGACGTTGATCTAGGTCAATTTGCCCTGCGACCCGACGTCGCACCCTGGTTTTTCATGTGCTTTCACAGACCTTGGCAAGCTGATATAAGCAATCTCGAAGAAGGGCCGCGCTCTTGTGGCGCGGCAGGAATTTGGACGAATGCCATGTTTTTGCTGATAGATAACTACGACAGCTTCACCTACAACCTGTTCCACTACCTGGGTGAGTTGGGCGCCAGCGTTGAGGTCAAGCGTAACGACCAGGTAACCGCCGACGAGGTGATGGACTTGAACCCGCAAGGCATTGTCATTTCGCCGGGACCCTGCGATCCGGACCGGGCCGGCATCTGTTTGGCGCTGATCGAAAAGGCGGCGGGCCGCCTGCCGATCCTGGGTGTGTGCCTGGGGCACCAGGCCATCGGTCAGAGCTTCGGCGGCAAGATCGTGCGCGCCGAGGCGCCCATGCACGGCAAAACCAGCCAGGTCCATCACGAAGGCCAAGGAGTCTTCGCCGACCTGCCCACCCCCTTGCGCTCCACGCGCTATCACTCCCTGACCATCGAGCCGGAGAGCTTTCCCGATAGCCTGGAAGTGACCGCGCGCACGGAAGACGGCGTGATCATGGGCCTGCAACATAAGGAACTGCCCATTCACGGCGTGCAGTTCCACCCCGAGAGCATTGCCTCGGAGCACGGTCATGCCCTGCTGCGCAATTTCCTGACCAGCGCCGGACACAACAATCAAGGTCACAACAGTCAAGGTCACAACAGTCAAGGTCACAACGGTCAACCCCACTAGAGGCGGCCGCCACCGATCTTTTGACGCCTTGATCATTTTAGGTCCGGTTTGACATAAACACTCCTTCCTTTGCCGGACCTGAAACAGAGGATTTTTCCAGATGGACAGTGAAACACCCAATCTTAAATCCTATCTCGCCGTCGCGGCCGAGGGCCGGCCTCTGTCCCAAAGCGAGGCCGAGCGCGCCTTCGACATCATGATGTCCGGCGATGCCACCCCGTCGCAAGTGGGCGGCTTTTTGATGGCCTTGCGGGTGCGCGGCGAAACGGTGGAGGAAATCACCGGCGCCGCCCGGGCCATGCGGGGCAAGATGACCGGCATCACCGCGCCGCCCGATGCCATCGATCTGTGCGGCACCGGCGGCGACGCCACCGGCACGTACAACATCTCCACGGCCTCCCAATTCGTCGTGGCCGCTTGCGGCGTGCCCGTGGCCAAGCACGGCAACCGGGCGCTCTCCTCCAAAACCGGCGCCGCCGACGTCTTGGCCGCCATCGGAGTCAACATTGAAGCGGAAACCCCGGTGATGGAGGCCGCCTTGCGCGAGGTGGGAACCTGCTTTTTGATGGCGCCCCGCTTTCACAGCGCCATGCGCCATGTGGGGCCGACCCGGGTGGAGCTGGGGACACGAACCCTGTTCAATTTGCTCGGCCCCTTGTGCAATCCGGCCCGGGTACGGCGCCAGATGATCGGCGTGTTTTCGCCCACCTGGGTGGAACCCCTGGCCCAGGTGCTGGCCGATCTGGGCCACGAGCGGGCCTGGGTGGTGCATGGCGCCGACGGCATGGACGAACTCTCCACCACCGGACCTTCGGTGGTGGCCGAATTGAAGGACGGCAAGGTCAGCACCTTCCAAGTGACCCCTGAAGAGGCCGGGGTGCCGCGGGACAGCTTCGCGGATCTGAAAGGGGGCGATCGGGACCACAATGCCCAAGCCCTCTTGGACGTTCTGAACGGCGCGCCCGGCGCTTACCTGAACATGGTCCTCTTGGCTTCCGCCGCGGCCTTGCTGGTAGCCGGCAAGGTCGAGGATCTGACCGCCGGTGTCTCCCTGGCCCGGGACGCCATCGATAGCGGCCGTGCCAAGGCGGTCCTGGACCAATTGATCCAGGCCACCAAAGCGGAGGCCGCGTCATGAGCGATGTCCTGACCAAAATCTGCGCCCATAAGCGCGACTTCGTCGCGGCCCGCAAAGCGGCCAGGCCCCTGGCGGATCTAAAAGCTCGCCTGGCGGAAGCGCCCCCGCCCCGCGGTTTCATCGACGCCTTGCGCCAACACAATGCCGCCGGTCGCCACGGCCTGATCTGCGAAATCAAAAAAGCCTCGCCCAGCAAGGGCCTGATCCGCGCCGATTTCGACCCGCCCAGCCTGGCCCGGGCCTATGCCCAAGGCGGTGCGTCCTGTCTTTCGATCCTGACCGATGAAAAGTACTTCCAGGGCGCCGACGATTATCTGGTCGCGGCCCGTGGGGCGGTGGAGCTGCCCTGCCTGCGCAAGGACTTCATGCTGGAGCCCTATCAGATCTTTGAATCCCGCCTGCTCGGCGCCGATTGCGTGCTCTTGATCATGGCCGCCCTCGGCGACGATCAAGCGGCCGAGTTGGAGCAACTCGCCGTGGAACTGGGTATGGACGTTCTGGTGGAGGTCCACGACGGGGACGAGTTAGACCGGGCCCTGAGCCTCGCCTCGCCCTTGATCGGCATCAACAACCGCAATCTCAAGACCCTGAGCGTGGATTTGGCAACGACCGAGACCTTGGCGGCCCGCATACCCGATGACCGCATCCTGGTTTCCGAAAGCGGTCTTTACAGCCCTGAGGATCTGGCCCGCATGGCGGCCTGCGGCGCGTCGTGCTTCTTGATCGGCGAATCCCTCATGCGCCAGGACGACGTGACCGCGGCCACCCGCGCCCTGCTGGCCGCCCCGGCGCGACAGGCCGGTTAGGGCCGAGAGATAGGGTAAGGAGATCCCAGTGGCAGGCTTCACCCATTTCGACCAAGACGGCAAGGCCGTGATGGTGGACGTATCCGACAAAGAGGTGACCGAGCGGGTCGCCGTGGCCAAGGGCCGGGTTTTGCTGAAACCCGAAACCTTGGCGCTGATCCGCGAAGGCGGCGTCAAAAAGGGCGATGTCTTGTCGGTCGCCCGGCTGGCCGGCATCATGGGGGCCAAAAAAACCCCCGACCTCATTCCCCTCTGCCACCCCTTGGCGCTCACCTCGGTCAAGCTGGACCTGGCCTTAGAGACCGACGAGCCGGCGGTGGCGATTACCGCCACCTGCAAGCTGAAGGGCCGCACCGGGGTGGAGATGGAAGCCCTGACCGCCGTCTCGGTCGCCGCCTTGACGGTCTATGACATGTGCAAGGCCGTGGACAAGGGCATGCGCATCACCGACCTGCGCCTGGTGCACAAATCCGGCGGCAAGTCCGGCACCTTCGAGGCCCCGTGATGATCCCCGTCGCAGAAGCCCGCGCCCGCATCCTGGAGGCCTTCGGTCCCCTTCCGGCGGAAACCGTCTCCGTCGCCCAGGCCCTGGGCCGGGTCCTGGCGGAAAACCTGGTCTCCCGCCTGGACCAGCCGCCCCATGATGTCTCGGCCATGGACGGCTACGCCGTGCGGGTCGCGGACGTGGCGGATGTGCCCGCGACCCTGCGGGTGATCGGCGACGCCCCGGCCGGCCACCCTTTTTCGGGCCAAGTCGGGCCCGGCGAAGCCGTCCGGCTCTTCACCGGCAGCCTGGTGCCCCCGGGGGCCGATACCATCGTGATCCAGGAAGACACGGAACGGGACGGCGATCATGTCACCGTCACCTTCTCACCGCCCCACGGCCACTACGTGCGGCCCGCCGGCCTGGACTTTCGCCGCGGCGACCAGGGCGCGCCCGCCGGCCACCTCATGAGCGTGCGCGACGTGGGCCTGGCGGCGGCCATGAACGTGGCCTGGCTGCGGGTGCGGCGGCGGCCCCGCATCGCCATCCTGGCCACGGGCGACGAGACCGTCATGCCCGGCAGCGACCTGGGGCCGGGACAGATCATCGCCTCCAACGGCCTGGCGCTGGCCGCCTTCATCAAAACCTGCGGCGGCGAGGCCGTCGACCTGGGCATCGCCCCCGATGACCGGGCGGCCCTTATGCGCCTCTGGGCGGGCGCCGGCGGCGCCGACCTGCTGCTGACCCCCGGCGGCGCCTCCGTGGGCGACCACGACCTCATGCGCAGCGTCTTCGGCGAAACCGACCTGTCGCTTGATTTTTATCGGGTGGCCATGCGCCCGGGCAAACCCCTGATCTTCGGCCGCATCGGCGCCACGCCGATACTGGGCCTGCCGGGCAACCCCGTGTCCGCTCTGGTCTGCGCCTTCATCTTCCTGCGCCCGGTCATGGCCAAGCTGCTGGGCAAGCCGGAAGAGCCGGACCGGACCGTCACCGCCCAGTTGACGGCGCCCTTGAAGGCCAACGATCACCGTCAAGACTACCTGCGCGCGCGCCTCAGCCAGGACGGCCAGGGCCACACCCTGGCCACCCCGTTTGAGAAGCAGGACTCTTCCATGCTGGCCACCCTTAGCCACGCCGACGGCTTCATCATCCGGCCGCCCCTGGCGCCCGCCGCGCCCGCTGGCGAGACCGTTCCGGTCCTGCCCTTCGTCGGCGGCGACCTGGGATTTTAGGGACAGTGGCCACGGTTTCCCTCCGCTTCAACACAAAATCCCTGTCAAGGGCATTCTTAACGGGCTTCATGGGGTGATTTCTGATATTCTGCTTGATGGACTAAAAAACAAAAATCGCGCCCCAGACGACAAGAAAAAGCTTCAAAGAGCTTGACGCAAGAAAAGAACTAAACTAGAACAAAGCTGTTCGTTTTTGTTTTGTTCTTTTGCCAGGACGGCATGGGCCAACCGGGGGGGTTAGGCAAGCATGTTGACCAAAAAACAGCATCAGTTGTTGCTTTTCATTCACGACCATCTGCAAAAGAACGGTGTGTCGCCGTCCTTCGACGAGATGAAAGACGCCCTGCAGCTGAAGTCCAAATCGGGCATTCACCGCCTGATCACCGGGCTGGAGGAGCGGGGTTTTATCAAGCGCCTGGCCCATCGGGCCCGGGCCATCGAAGTGGTGCGCCTGCCCGAGGACGTGCCCCAGGCCGCCACGCCCGTCCCCGCGCCCACCTCCTTCGCACCCAATGTGATCATGGGCAACTTTGGCTCCAATCTCACCGGCGCCAAGGTGGAAGCGGATATCGAGGTGACTACCCTGCCCCTTTACGGACGCATCGCCGCGGGCACGCCCATCGAGGCCTTGCGCGATCAGAGCAGTTATTTGGATGTGCCCGCTTCCCTGCTGGGGTCGGGAGAGCACTATGCCCTGGACGTGGACGGGGATTCCATGATCGAGGCCGGCATCCTGGACGGGGACACGGTCTTGATCGAGCGCACGGATACGGCCGAGAACGGCACCATCGTGGTGGCCTTGGTGGACAACGAGGAGGCCACCTTGAAGCGCCTGCGGCGCAAGGGCGGCGCGGTGGCTTTGGAGCCCGCCAATAAAAACTACGAAACCCGCCTCTTCCCGCCGGAGCGGGTGCGCATCCAGGGCAAGCTGGTCGGCCTCTTGCGCCGTTATTGACCTTTATTTTGTCGCGCCGGGCAGCCGCACCCAAGGGCGCCGGCCGCTGGCTTGGACCACGTTTTCCACCGTGATGGCATGGTCGTCCAGCCAGACCGCGTGGGCACCGTTTCGCCATAGATCAAAACGGTCGATCACGACCGCCGGCCGGTCGCACTGCCGGCCGAAGACGGGCTCCATGCTGATGACCAGGTCGGCGACGGCGCAGTCCTCGGCCAGGGCCAGGCTGTCAAATACAAACGCCACGATGCGCCCATTCGTCTTGTAGAGGCACCCCAGCAGGTCACACCGCAACCGGCCGTTCAAGGCATCACCGCTGCGCGGCCACGTCATTTTATCCGTCAGACCCGCGTGCCGCTGCCAGATTTCCGCCTCGAAAGCCGCCCGGCGTCCGTCGGAACGCCAGAAAGTGCCCGCGCCGTCCCGAAAGCCGATCAGACGCGCCTCGCCGTCAATCCAAATGTGGGGCGGGCGTTCGAAGGGCATGAGCAATAACCCGGTTACTATGATCCCGATCCCCAGGAACCGCCAAGGCCGCTGCCAGAGGCAGAGCCATAAACCGCCGAACACCAGCAGCATCAAGGTGGCAAAGGGCATGCTCGCCACCAGGACCTGGGCATGGGGCCAGGCAGCCACCTGGGCCGCCACGTACAAGATCACCTCCAGGCCCCAACCCATGGGACGCAAAGCCAGATGCTCCAGCCCCAAGGGCATGAGCAGGAAGGCCAGCAAGGCCCAGGGCATCACCCAAAAGGCCGTCATGGGCACGGCCACCAGGTTCGCCAAGAGGCCGTAAAGGGCCACCCGGTTGAAATGAAAGGCCCCCAAGGGCGCGGTGGCCGCAACCGCGATCACCGAGGTCAAGAAGACCCCGACCAGGTAGAGGCCGACCTTGTGCACCGGCCCCGCGTCCCGCTGCCAGGTGATGCGGCGCAGGGACCAGGACTCATAGGCCGCCACCAAGCAGATCACCGCCGCGAAGGAGAGTTGGAAGCTGGCGGACAGCAAGCTTTCCGGCGCGATCACTAGGATCAAAAAGGCGGCCCAGGCCACCAGCCGCATGGAAAGGGCCCGACGGTCGGCCAGGACACCGACAAAAACCAGGCCGACCATGATGAAGGCCCGCTGCGAAGGGATCGTGGCGCCCACCAGCAGCAAATAAAATCCCGAGCCCAAAAGACCGGCCACGGCCGCCCACTTCTTGATGGGAAACCTCAGGTTCACCGGCGGGATCGCGGCCAAGACGAAACGCAGCAGAAAAAAGATCAATCCGCCCACCAGCCCCATGTGCAGGCCCGAGATGGCCAACAAATGGGCAAGTCCGGCGGCCCGCATGTTTTCGATGACCGTTTCGGAAATGGCGCCCCGTTCGCCGGTCATCAAGGCGGCGGCCACCGCCCCCGGCTGGCCCGGCAAGGCGACCAAATTGCGCTCGGAAATGCGGTGGCGCAGAGCCGACCACCAAAGCGCGTTTTCCTGCCAGAACCCGGCCAGCCAGCTCTGGCCCTTGCGGTCCTCCACCGGGATCAGGACATGGGGCCGGCCCACGGCAAAACCCACGCCGCCCAGCCGCTCGAAATAGGCCCGACGGGCAAAGTCATAGGCGCCTGGGGCCACGGGCCCCGGCGGCGGCCGCAAAACGGCGCGAATTTCGATGCGATCGCCCACCTTAAGACCGGCGGCGGCCTTTTCCGACAGGCGAACCCGAACCCGCACGGGCGGGGCGGTCTCCTGCCAGTCGGGGCTGGCGACATCCCGCAGCACCATGCGATAGGCACCCTCATGGCGATTGAGATCAAAAATCTCACCCTCCAGAGTGACCGCCCGATGGCTGTCGGCCACCACCGGCGCCGCCGCCCATTCCGTATGCCATTGCGCATTGGTAAATCCGGCCAAGGCAAAAGCGCCGTAGAGCCCGGCCATCAGCAGGCCCGGACGCGCGCGCAGCATGAGGGTCACGGCAAAGGCGATCAAAAGGGCCGAGGCCCCCAGCCAAAGGGGCGGTTCGTCCGGCAGGCCGAAGTAGATCCCCACGCCGGTGGCGAAGGCGACCGGCAGCCACAGCTGCCAGCGGGACCGCTCGGCGGCCACGTGACGCCCGAACCATGCCGTCAAACGATCAATCCCCACGCGTTTCACCCAACTCGGCGACCAAGCCACCAAAACTCGAGAACAGGACAAAACGCAACCCTACGCTAAATTGCTTGATTGTTGAATGACATATGGAGTTTTGCTCATACGGCCCGGCATGGGGAAAATCCATGGCCCTTGCCAAGGACGAGGAAGACGTCCCAATTCCCTTGTGTTAAACAGCACGCAGCATCGACAGGCGCGCCTGTTTCATGGGCGGCGGCTCGCCGCCTTTCCAGCCTAGGAAGCAAAACATGACACATCAGGATGGCTCGGTGGTTGTGCGCTTTGCGCCCTCGCCCACGGGCTTTTTGCATATCGGTGGGGTCCGCACCGCTTTGTTCAACTACCTCTATGCCCGCCACCACGGCGGCAAGTTCCGCCTGCGCATCGAGGACACGGACCGCAAACGCTCCACGCAGGCAGCCATCGACGCCATTTTGGACGGCCTGAACTGGCTGGGGCTCGGCTGGGACGGCGAGGTGGTCTATCAGTTCGCCGGCGCCCAGCGACACGCCGATCTGGCCCGCCAGCTCTTGGCCGCCGGACTTGCCTACCATTGTTACTGCACGCCCGAGGAACTGGCGGAGATGCGGGCGCAAGCCAAGGCGGAAGGCCGCTCCTTCCGCTATGACGGCCGTTGGCGCGACCGGGACCCCAGCGAGGCCCCCGCCGGCGTGGACCCGGTGGTGCGCCTGAAAATGCCCCGTGACCGAGAAAGCGTCATTGACGATGCGGTCCAGGGCCGGGTGACCGTGGCCAACGAGCAGCTCGACGATATGATCCTGCTGCGCGCCGACGGCACCCCGACCTATATGCTCTCCGTGGTAATCGACGACCACGACATGGGCGTAACCCACGTGATTCGGGGCGACGATCACCTCATCAACGCTTTCCGGCAAAAGCAGCTTTTTGAAGCCCTGGATTGGCCGGTGCCGGTCTTTGCCCATATCCCCCTGATCCATGGGCCCGACGGCGCCAAGCTGTCAAAGCGGCACGGCGCCTTGGGTGTGGAAGCCTACCGGGACGAAGGCTATCTGCCCGAGGCCCTGCGCAACTATCTTTTGCGTCTGGGCTGGAGTCATGGAGACGACGAGATCATCTCCGATCAGCAGGCCATCGACTGGTTCGAGCTGTCGGCCATCGGCCGCTCGCCGGCGCGCTTCGATTTCGACAAGCTGGCCAGCGTCAATGCCCATTACCTGCAGCAGGCCGACCCGGCACGCTTGGCCGACCTCATTCGTCCGACGCTCGAGGAAAAGACGGCAAGATCCTTGTCGGGCGCGGAAAAAGATCGTTTGGTCGCGGCCATGCCCTTCCTGACACCCCGTGCCAAGACCTTGGTGCAACTTGCTGAAAACGCGGCCTTCGTCGCCGCCGAACGACCGCTGAGCATGACCGAAAAGGCAGGCAGTTTGCTGACGGCGGAGGCTAAGGCCACCTTGGGCCAGTTGCACAGCACCCTGAAAGGCATCAATGACTGGCAGGCCACCGTGCTAGAGCCGGCGATCAAGCTCTTCGCCGAAGAACAGGGCCTTAAACTGGGCAAAGTGGCGCAACCCCTCCGCGCTGCCCTCACTGGCTCCACCGTTTCTCCGGGTATTTTTGATGTTCTGGCGGTGTTGGGGAAAGAGGAGGCACTGGGCCGTATCGAAGATCAGTCAAACCCTTGAAAACCGCCCTTCTCCACCCGGGAAAGGGCCTTTTGACAGGGGTGCCAAATTCCCTGATGAGCGAGATTGATTGTCGAGGGGTGAAGCTTTATGCTGCGCCGCAGTAAACGCTAGAGAGTGAACGGTGCAATTGGATAAAGAAGGGGCCGGTGCGATGACTGACCATAATACTAAAAAAGAACATGTGACCCTCACCGACCATAGCACGGGAAAGAGCTACGACCTGGATCTGCTGCCCGGCACCATCGGGCCCAAGGTGATCGACGTGCGCCGCCTTTATGCGGATACGGGCTACTTCACCTTTGACCCGGGCTTCACCTCCACCGGCAGCTGCCATTCCAATTTGACCTACATCGACGGTGAAAAAGGGGTCTTGATGCACCGCGGCTATTCCATCGAGGATTTGGCGGAACATAGCGACTTCATGGAAGTCTGCCACCTTTTGCTCTACGGCGAGCTGCCCAACGAAAAAGAAAAGGCCGCCTTCGAAAAGTCGATCACCTATCACACCATGCTCCACGAGCAGATGACCTACTTCTATCGGGGCTTCCGTCGGGATTCCCATCCCATGGCGATCATGGTGGGCATCGTGGGCGCCTTGTCGGCCTTCTATCACGACTCCACCGACGTGACCGACCCGCAGCAGCGCCTGGTGGCCTCGCACCGCATGATCGCCAAGATGCCTACCATCGCGGCCATGGCCTATAAGTTCTCCGTGGGGCAGCCCTTCGTTTATCCGCGCAACGACCTGTCCTATGCGGAAAACTTCCTCTACATGACCTTTTCCGTGCCTTGCGAGGAATACAAGATCAGCCCGGTCATGGCCCGCGCCATGGACCGTATCTTTATCCTGCACGCGGATCACGAGCAGAACGCCTCCACCTCGACCGTACGCATCGCCGGCTCCAGTGGCGCCAATCCCTTCGCCTGCATCGCGGCCGGCATTGCCTCCCTCTGGGGTCCGGCCCACGGCGGCGCCAATGAGGCGGTGTTGCAGATGCTGCAGGAAATCGGTAGCAAGGACCGCATTCCCGAATTCATCGAGCGGGCCAAGGACAAAAGCGATCCTTTCCGGCTCATGGGCTTCGGCCACCGGGTCTACAAGAACTACGACCCCCGCGCCGGGGTGATGCGCAAGTCCTGCCACGAGGTGCTGCACGAACTGGGCCTAGAAGATCCGCTCTTGGATCTGGCCATGGAGCTGGAACGCATTGCCCTGGAAGACGAATACTTCGCCGAGAAAAAGCTGTTCCCCAACGTTGATTTTTATTCGGGCATTATCCTGAAGGCCATGGGCTTCCCCACCTCCATGTTCACGGTGCTCTTCGCCGTGGCGCGCACGGTGGGCTGGGTGGCCCAGTGGCGCGAGATGATCGCCGACCCCCATCAACG
>JANQKX010000162.1 GCA_028280915.1 Kiloniellaceae bacterium | reverse complement strand
GGCCGCCGGCGAGGGCGCCACGCAGACCGCCTGGTGGGCCCACATCGGCGGCTTTGTCATCGGTATGATCTTGGTCGTCCCCTTTCGCTATAAAACCTTCGCCCTTTTTGGCCGCGGCGACCTTCCCAGCGGCATCACCCTGCGCGACCGGGCCCGCTGGGCCAAGAGCCATCCCCACCAAGCCGGTAAAGAGCGGGATGGGGCCGAGGGCCGGGGCAAAAAGGGGCCCTGGCAACGCTGACCCTCCCTTGCCGGACGGGCGTGACGACGGCCCCGGCGGCTCAGTGCATAACAGGAATTTAATAGCAAGTTAACTAGGCCGCGCCCGGCCTCTCGGCTAACGTCTCGCTGTCGAGCCTTCAAGGGCGACCTCTCAAAAATTCCAACTGCTTTTTCAACCCAGCCAGTGACGGAGGGAATCGTGTCAGCTGTTTCTCAAGCGAGTGTCCCCTTGGCGCCCGACAACACAATCACCCAAGATCCCCAATCCCTTCTCATGAATGGTTGGGACAACTATGTCGACCAAGACCAGGTCATCCGGACCGGTATCTTGATGAACCCGAACAGGAGTGGGGATTCGGACCCATTAGACTCCAAAAGTTCCATTAACTTCATGGACATAGCCGTGACGGATGAAAATGGGGACACATTGAAAGAGGACGATAACGGCGGTTTGGTGCAACAGCAGAGCGGCCAGGCGCCGTCCGAGATCGATTGGGGCGGAACCCTGGTCAAGCACCTGAATGAGGTTTTCGTCCAGTTTTACATCTTCGACTGGGGACATCTCCAACTGACGGATGAAGATCCCCACTTGGAGAAAAGCTTTTTTTATCATAAGCATAACGCTAGCTGGAATACCTATATCGGGTACCGCTACTACTCTCAGATCACCGGCTCTGACGGCGACAACATCATCCACGGCAACGACGACTTTTTCATCGGCGGCGCGAACTACCAGTGGGACGGCTACGATGACGTGATTTACGGCGGGGGCGGCAATGACATCATCTACGGCTATGCCGGCGATGACACGCTCTATGGCGAGGACGGCAACGATTGGCTGTTCGGCGGCAAGGGCAAGGACACGCTCAACGGTGGCGCCGGCAACGATTGGCTTTTCACCGGCGATCTGCGCGACCACGAAGGCGACATCCTGACCGGCGGCTCGGGCGCCGACACCTTCGTCATCGGCGAAGTTCCCGGCCCCGAATCCGGAACCAACAAAATGGACTGGATGAAACTGATCGGTGAGTCCGCATTGGACGCTTCCGGCAAGTTCGCGAAACTCGCCTTTATTCAGTTTCTACCCGGTCAAAAGTTGATGAAGGAAATCGCCCCCATGGCGATCGACGCGGTGAAGGCGCTCTTGGGGATTTCGCCGGAAGAGTCCGAGACCTATACGCCGCCCAAAGCCGCTTATGTGGAGGTCACCGACTTCAACCCGACCCAGGACGTGGTGATCATCCCCCTGAACGCCGAGGGTAAGGCCAACATCTTCTTCTCCCTGGATACCAAGGGCGACAATCCCATCACCATCAAGGCCGACAACGAGGATTCGGTGGACATCATCGCGACCCTTAGCTGGGCCGATGTGGAGGAGATCTTCGGCATTTCCGATGCCAGCCTGATGAGCGAAGCGGCCAAGCGGGGTCTTTTGGAATCCCTCAAGCAAACCATCCTGATCATCGGCTCCGACGGGGTCACCTACGGCCACGACGAGGTTAAACTGGACGGCATCGATCCCAAAATGCTCGAGGGCCTTGGCACCAACCGCTTCTTGGTCTTCGGTGCCTATGCCGGTCACACCCTTGTCGGCCTCGAGGACAACGATTTCCTCTATGGCACCATCTACGACGATATCATTTATGGCTATACCCCCGATAACTACGTGGGTTCGGCCTTTGCCCCCGAACTGGCCCAGGACGACCAGCTCTATGGATTCGCCGGCGACGACCTCTTCCTGGCCGGCGGCGGCAACAATCACGTTTTCGGCGGTGCTGGCAACGACACGGCCTCCTACCAGGATGCCAATCGGGGCATCGAGGTGGACATGTCCAAAACCTACACGGACCAGAACGGCACCTATTACGAGGTGTTGAACGGCCACGCCAAAAAACAAAACGTCGGTGGTCAGGAAGTGGACGTCATCGGCTATGACAAAAACTACAGCGTGGAAAACATCATCGGCAGCAGCCACGATGATATCATCTACGGCGACGGCGGCGACAACGTCCTGGCCTCGGGCGCGGGCAACGACGAGTTGGCCGGCCGCGGCGGCGCGGACACCTTTCTCCTGCAAGGGGGCGAGAATACCATTCTCGATTTCAACGGCGGTCAGGGGGATGTCATCAGCATTTCGGTCATGGACTATGACGTCAACACCCTGGATGATTTGGCCTACTTCGGGCCGGACGCAAACGGCATCGCGCGGTTGACCCTCAAGAGCACCGGTCAGGTGATCGCGGCCCTGGAGAACATGGGCAACCAAAACTTTGACATCCAAAAGCACGTGACCCTCTACCGAGAGATCTTCTCGAGTAATGATGTCGTGGATGGGGCCATTCAGGGGGACAACTACGGCAACGTGATCCTGGCGGATGGTGGCGCTCCGAACACCCTGGTGGGCCACGGCGGCACGGATATCTTCCTGCTCGCCAGCGGCCGGTTCCACAGCATCTGGGACTTCGACGTCGCCGCGGGCGAGAAGATCCATTTGGACAAGGATGCCTACAACATCAAGAACATGAACGATCTGGACTTCCAGTACGTCAGTAACAAGAACTTCAAGATCATCATTGACGGCGGCGTGGAGATTGGCGTGCAGCAGGTCGACGGCAACCATCCGATCACCAGCCTGTCGGATATCGTGGAACTCTTTTAGGCTGCCCTTTTGTCCTGGCCCCTCCCGCTCCGGCGGGAGGCGGCTTGGCACCCCCTGCCCTTTCTGGACAGAACAACCCCCGCGGTAGTATTTCATAGAGGGTCGGGCCGGCTGGCCCAAAAGCCTTTTCTTTCAGAGCGATCGTGCCTATTGAAAAAGGCCGCAAGAGGAGAAGGTCATGGGGAAAAGCTGTCGTGTCCGGGCTAAACGGACAAACTCAATTCAGGCCCCCCGGCCGGCCACACCGTGACCACCCCGACCACGCGCCTCTTTTTGGTCGGGCTGGTGGCCATGACGGCCATCGGCCCCATGGCCATGCAGATCTTTGTACCGGCCCTGCCCATCATTCAGCACTATTTTGCCGTCCATCCCGGACTGGCCCAGCTGGCCCTCAGCCTCTCCATGGCCTTCATCGCCGTGACGACCTTGATTTACGGTCCCTTGTCCGACCGCTACGGGCGGCGCCCCGTGGTCTTCGCCGGCCTGGCCATTTTTCTATTGGGCAGTATCATCTGCGCCCTGGCCGACAGTATCGCCCTGCTCATCATCGGGCGGGCCATCCAGGCCGCCGGCGGCGCGTCGGGCATGGTGCTCGCCCGGGCCATCGTGCGGGATGTTTACCCCAGCGATCAGGTGGCCAAGGTGATCGCCTATCTGACCATCGCCATGGTGGTGGCTCCCATGATCTCCCCCTTCATCGGCGGCCTCCTGACCGACCTGATCAATTGGCGCGCCATCTTCACCTTTGTCGGCCTCTGCGGCCTGGTCGTGGTGGGACTGGTGATCGCCGGCGTGGGCGAAACCCATCAGCCCCAGCGGGGCTCCCTGGGCTTCCGGGCCATGATCGGGACCTTCGCCGTCCTGCTGCGCTCAACCGTGTTCTGCGGCTATGCCCTGCAAGGCGCCTTCAGTCTGGCCGCCTTTTTTGCCTTCGCGGCGGCGGCGCCCTACGTGATGATTCACGTGATGAACCGTCCGGCGACGGAATACGGCGTCTATTTTATCTTTCTCTCCCTTTCCTTCATGACCGGCAACTTTGTCGCGGCGCGCCTTTCCCAGGGGCTGGGCACGGACCGCATGGTCCTGATCGGCTCGGGCATCGCGCTGGCCGTGACCATGGCCGGCCTCCTGCTGCTCCTTTGGGGGCCCTGGGTGCCCTTGGCGATTTTCATCCCGGCCATGGCCATGGTGTTTTCCAACGGCCTTTCCATGCCCAACGCCCTGGCCGGCGCCTTGGAGGTGAGCCCCAACGCGGCCGGCACCGCCTCGGGCCTGGCCGGTTTTTTGCAGATGGCCATTGCCGCCGTCTTCGCCCAGGCCGTCGGGCACGTGCAGGACGGCACGCCCTATCCCATGTACGGTTTCATGATCTTCGGCTCAGCCTGTTCCCTGACCGCCATCGTCATCGGCCTGCGGGCCAAGCGCCGCGCCGCCGCAAGGCTTGCCGAGCCCGGCCGGGCGGGCCCGGCTCAATAGTGGGGCGGCTTTTCCCCTGCCGACTCATCGGGCAGGACGGCTTCCACGGCCTGCAGGCGGGATTCCAGCCGGCCCAGCCGTTGTTCCATGCGTTCCAACAGCTGCCACTGCTTGGCGATCATGTCGCTCAGGTCCGATAGGGCCGTTTCCTGGTGCGCCAGGAGGCTTTCCAGGTCGGTCAGCCGCTCCTCTGCGGACGCCATGATCCGCCGCCGATCAGATGTCGCAATAGGTATGGGTCTCGGACTTGGCACCCGGATGGGTGAGCGCGCCCTTGTAGGCCGGCCCCACGGTTTGCGCGTAACGCCAGATGGCGCCGGACTGGTACTCGTGGGTCCGGGCCTGCCAGGACTGGCGCCGCTGAGCCATCTCCGCGTCGTTCAGTTCCACGGACAGGCTGCCTTCCTCCGCGTTGATGGAAATCATGTCCCCGTCCCGCAGCAAGCCGATGGGCCCGCCCACGGCGGCCTCGGGACCCACGTGGCCCACGCAAAAGCCCCGGGTCGCCCCGGAAAAACGCCCGTCGGTGATCAGGGCCACCTTGTCGCCCATGCCCTGGCCATAGATCGCCGCCGTGGTGGCCAGCATCTCGCGCATGCCCGGCCCGCCGCGGGGGCCTTCGTTGCGGATCACCAAGACCTCGCCTTCCTTATAGTCGCGCCGCTCCACCGCCGCGAAGGCATCTTCCTCGCACTCGAAGATGCGGGCGGGACCGTGGAACACCAGATTTTTCATGCCCGCCACCTTCACGATGGCCCCTTCCGGCGCCAGATTGCCGGTCAAGCCCACCACGCCGCCGGTGGGCGACAAGGGCGCGGAGGTGGGGCGGATGATGTCCTGATCGTCCGGCAGCACCACCCCTTCCAGGTTCTCCGCGATGGTCTTGCCGTTCACGGTGATACAATCCCCATGGAGGTAACCGCCGTCCAAGAGGGCGCGCATCAAAACCGGCACGCCGCCGATCTCATACATGTCCTTGGCCACGTAGCGGCCGCCCGGCTTCAGGTCGGCGATGTAGGGGGTTTCCTTGAACACCCTGGCCACGTCCTGCAGATCGAAATCGATGCCCGCCTCGTTGGCGATGGCCGGCAGGTGCAGCCCCGCATTGGTGGAGCCGCCGGAAGCCGCGACCACCCGGGCCGCGTTCTCCAGGGATCGGCGCGTGACCACGTCGCGGGGCCGAATGCCGCTGGCCACGCAGGCCATCACCGCCTCGCCCGACGCCTCGGCGTAGGCATCCCGGGATTCGTAAGGCGCCGGCGCGCCGGCCGGGCCCGGCAGGGCCAGGCCCATGGCTTCCGACACGCAGGCCATGGTGTTGGCGGTAAACTGACCGCCGCAGGAGCCCGCCGAGGGGCAGGCCACGCATTCGATGGTGTGCAACTCCTCATCGGACATGTTACCGGCGGAATGGGCGCCCACCGCCTCGAACACATCCTGCACGGTAATGTCCTTACCCTTATGGCGCCCAGGCAGAATGGAGCCGCCGTACATGAAGACGGAAGGCACGTTGAGGCGCACCATGGCCATCATCAGCCCCGGCAGGGACTTGTCGCAGCCGGCCAGGCCCACCAAGGCATCGTAGCAATGGCCGCGCATGGTCAGCTCCACGGAATCGGCGATCAGGTCCCGGCTCACCAGGGAGGATTTCATGCCCGCGTGGCCCATGGCGATCCCGTCGGTCACGGTGATGGTGGTGAATTCGCGGGGCGTGCCGGCGGCGGACTTGACGCCCTTTTTCACCGCTTGAGCCTGGCGCGAGAGAGAAATGTTGCAGGGTGCCGCCTCGTTCCAGCAGGTGACCACGCCGGCAAAAGGCTGGGCGATCTCCTCTTCGGTCATGCCCATGGCATAATAGTAGGACCGGTGGGGCGCACTCTCGGGACCAACCGAAACATAGCGGCTGGGCAGCTTGGATTTGTCGAAGGTGGGGTTTTTGTTAGCATCGGACGACATGATCGCGAGCTCCCTTTTTTGCATTTTGCCAGTTTTGCATTTTGCCAGTATTGACGGGCACCATACTAAGGTGCCCCTGCTCTCTCCACAGATTTCTTTGCGGCGCCGGGTTCTTTGCGGCCTCCTCCGACCTAAGCGGCGGTCAGGCGGGATAGGGCGGCCGAAAGCTTTTCGGCCCGTTGATCCGCCTCGCCCAAGCGGCTGCGCTGTTCCTCCACCACGGCCGGCGGGGCCTTGGCCAGGAACTGTTCGTTGGCCAGCTTTTTGGTCAGCTTTTCCTTGTCCTTGGCCACCGCGTCCAATTCCTTTTGCAGGCGCTGGCGCTCTTTGTCCACGTCGATCGCCTCGGCCAAGGGCAGAACCAGGGTGGTTTCGCCCACCAAGGCCTGCACCGATCCGGCGGCGGGCTTGCCGTCGTCGAAGGTCAGGCCGTCGACCCGCGCCAGCCGCGCGATGAGGGACTGATGCTTTTGCGCCCGGTCCCGCACCACCGGACTGGCGTCCTTCAAGATCAGGGGCAATTGAGCCCCGGCGGGCACGTTCATCTCCGAACGCACGGCCCGCACCTGGGAAATGAGATCCACCACCCAGCTCATTTCCTCCGTGGCCTCCCGGTCGATCAAGCCGTCGTCCAACTCGGGCCAGGACGCCGTCAAAAGCGGGCCCTCGCCGGGCAGGGAAAACTGACTCCACAGCTCTTCGGTGATGAAAGGCATGATGGGCGCGAGCAGGTGCAGGAGCTGACCCAGAACCCAGCCCATGGTGGCGCGGGTCTCCGCCTTGGGCGCTTCCGCCTCCCCGGCGAAGATGGGTTTGGCAAACTCCAGATACCAGTCGCAGAAGGAATGCCAGATAAAGTGATAAAGACCATTGGCCGCGTCGTTGAAGCGATACTCGGCAAAGGCCTGGTCCATCTCCCTGGCGAGCAGGGTCGTGGCCGAGATCATCCAGCGGTTCACCGGTTCCTTGGCGCCGTGGGGATCGAAGGCCGCGTCCCGGGCCACCCCGTTCATCTCGCAAAAGCGCGCCGCGTTCCACAGCTTGGTTGTGAAGTTGCGGTACCCCTCGATCCGGGATTCCGCCAGCTTCACGTCCTGGCCGGCGGGAATGGAGAGCGCGGCCAAGGTAAAGCGCAAGGCGTCACAGCTGTAACGGTCCACGATCTCCAAGGGGTCCATCACGTTGCCCTTGGACTTGGACATTTTCTGCCCTTGGGCGTCCCGCACCAGGCCGTGAATGTAGACGGTCTTGAAGGGAACCTCGCCCATGAAGTGGATGCCCATCATCATCATGCGGGCGACCCAAAAAAAGATGATGTCAAAACCGGTCACCAGAACGTCACCGGGATAGTACCGGGCCAGTTCCTTGGTGTCTTCCGGCCAGCCCAGGGTGGAAAACGGCCAAAGCGCCGAGGAAAACCAGGTGTCCAGAACATCGTTGTCCTGGGTCAACTCCACCGTCTTGCCATAGTGGGCATCGGCCGCCGCCTGGGCCGCCGCTTCATCATACTCCACAAAGCAGGTACCGTCCGGCCCATACCAGGCCGGGATCTGATGGCCCCACCAAATCTGCCGGGAAATGCACCAGGGCTGAATGTTGCGCATCCACTCGAAATAAGTGTTGGACCAGCGCTCCGGCACGAACTTGGTCCGTCCCGTCTCCACCGCCTCGATGGCCGGCCGGGCCAAGGTCTCGGCATCCACGTACCATTGATCGGTCAGCCAGGGCTCAATGGCCACCTGACTCCGGTCGCCGTGGGGCACCATGTGGGTGTGATCCTCGATGGCCGCCACCAGACCGGCCGCCTCAAGGTCGGCCACCACCTGCTTGCGGGCCGCATAACGCTCCAGGCCGCGATACTTTTCCGGCACGTCGTCATTCAGGTGGGCGTTTTCATCGAAGATGTTGACCATCTCCAAGCCATGGCGCCGCCCCACTTCGAAGTCGTTGAAGTCGTGGGCCGGGGTGATCTTCACCGCGCCGCTGCCCGTTTCCGGGTCGGCGTAGTCATCCCCCACGATGGGGATCTTGCGGCCCACCAGGGGCAAAACCACGTTTTTGCCGATCAGATCCTGATAACGACTATCTTCCGGGTGCACGGCCACCGCCGTATCCCCCAGCATGGTTTCGGGCCGGGTGGTCGCCACCACGATATAGCGGTCCGCCTCCCCTTCGATGGGATAGCGGAAATGCCATAGGTGGCCGTTGATTTCCTTTTGAATCACCTCCAGGTCGGAAATGGCCGTGTGCAGCTTGGGGTCCCAGTTGACCAGACGCTTGTCCCGATAGATCAGCTTTTGTTTGTAAAGGTCCACGAAGACCTTGCGCACCGCGGCCGACAAGCCCTCGTCCATGGTGAAGCGTTCCCGGGGCCAGTCGGGCGACGCGCCCAGGCGGCGCAGCTGGCGGCAAATGGTTCCGCCCGAATGGGCCTTCCACTCCCAGACCTTTTCCAAAAACGCGTCCCGGCCCAGGTCCCGGCGATGAATCCCCTCTTCCGCCAAGCCCCGCTCCACCACCATCTGGGTGGCGATGCCCGCATGGTCCGTGCCCGGCTGCCACAGGGCGTCCCGACCCTTCATGCGATGGTAGCGGATCAGAATGTCCTGGATGGTAAAGGTCAGGGCGTGGCCCACATGAAGGCTGCCCGTCACATTGGCCGGGGGCATCATGATGGTATAGGGCACGGCGTTGCTGTCCACCTGGGCAGCAAAAGCGCCGGAGTCTTCCCAAGCCGTGTAATGTTTCGCCTCGACGTCGCCCGGGCGATAGGTTTTGTCCAGCATTGCTCGGTCCTTGCAATACCTTTTTGAGTTTGAAGTTTGACTTGCGCAGAGTTTTAGGGCGAGAGCCCCCGGTTCAACAAGCCCGAAATCGGCGCTGTTTCCGATTCGGTGCTATTCCCAATAAGGCCGGGGACTATTGATCTTCAATGCGGCGGACCATCTTCTTGATCTCTTCGCGGACGATCCGCTCCACCAGGGCCGCCAGGTTGTTGTCCAGCCAGACCTTCAGCTCGGGCATGAGGGCATCACGCACCACATCTTCCAAGCTGCGTCCGCCCCCCAGCAGGTGACCTTGATCCCGCCCGCTGCCCGCCTGCCGGGCCACTTCCGCCAGAGAGGTGGTGGCCGCCGCCACGGTCGCGGGCGCCAGGAGGGAATCGATCGTCTCGAGCGCGGGCGCCGGGACGGGCTCCGCCGGAGCGGCGTCCGCCGCCATATCCGCCTCGGCCACGGCCGCCTCACCCTCGTCGTCGGTGTCGATCAGCTCCACTTCGTCGTCGGCGGGCTCACTCTCGGCAGCGTCGGACGCCTCTTCTTCTTGCACCACTTCGGTTAGATCAAGGACATCCTCTTCCTCGGAAGCAGCCGCCTCTTCGTCGGCCTCCGGCTCGGCTTCGGGCTCCGGCTCGGCGGCCGCCTCGGCTTCAGCAGCCTCTGATTCGGCCGTTTCCTCCGCCGCTGAGTCTTCCTGAGCCTCATCCTTTTCGTCGTCATCAGAAATGATCCGCCGGATGGAGGCGAGAATCTCTTCCATCGACGGTTCGCTCTGGGAATCGGCCTCACTCATGATGTCACGCTTCTCGTTTGGGTTCGCGATTTGGGCTCCTTCGGTCTCGATCAGACGACCAAGCCCAAATGAATTACGGATGGCACCCGATGCAAGAGCCGTTTGATCGGCCGACTCGGGTCAACCGTAATTCTATTCCTCCGCCTCCGGTGCATCCAGCCCAAACCAAAGATTTCTGACCGCTTTATAGTCCTTTTCGGGATCATAGACCTGCACCGGCAGGCCCATGTCACTCGCCGTGAGCCTGCCAATGGCGCTCAAGATGGCATAACCGGCCTGCAACTCGTCCCGTTCCGCCACCACCAGGTTGACCTGGGCATCCAAGAGTTCCTGTTCCGCGTCCAACACATCCTGAATGGTCCGGGCGCCCACCTGGTTTTCCTCCCGCACCCCGTCCAAGGCGATGGAGGCCGCCCTGACCGCCGATTTAAAGGACGTGATCTGGGCCCGGGCGGAGACCAGATTCTCCCAGGCCTGAATGGCGTTCTGCCGGGATAAAAGGCGCGCCTCCTCCACCTGAATACGGGCCTGATTGGCCACTTCCTTGGCTTCGCGCACTTGGCTGGAGACGGCACCTTGCTGGTACAGGGGAATGCTGATCTCGGCCAAAACCTGGCCGAAGCTGCCCTCGTCATTTTCCAGGGCCTGTTCCGCCTGATAGCCCAGGTCGCCGCGCACCTGCAGGGAGGGATAAAGCTGCCCCAACACCAGGCGAACCGACTTCTGGGCGGCGATTTCGCTGTATTCCGCCGATTGAACCGTCGGCTCGTTCTGGATCGCCTGCTCGATGGTGTGTTCTTCCGTGTCCGGAATGCCGCTCACTGGGTCCGGCCGGTCCAGAACCTCTGGGTAGATGCCCACCACGCGCTGATAAACGGCCCGGCTGGCCGCCAAATCCCCTTCCGCCGCGATGCGGTTGGCCGTGGCCGTGGACAGCTGGCTTTCCGCCTGGGCCACGTCCGTGCGGGTCAATTCCCCCACGTCGAAGCGGTCTTGGGTGGATTCCAGCTGTCGGCGCAAAACCTCCTCGTTGTTGATGTTCAGCTCCAGCACCGATTGATCGCGCCACACATCCAGATAAGACGTGGCCCCATTCAGGATGGTGTCCTGTTCCACCGATTTCAAAAAAGCCCGCTGGGCCAGCACCAGGTTTTCCGCCTGTTCGGTTTCCGCCACCGTCTGGCCGCCTCGATAGAGGGGCTGGATGAGGGATAACTGGGCCGAGCGGGGCGTCCGATTGAGGGTCTGGTCCGTGGGGCTGGTATCGTCATCCCGCGCCGTCCCGAGCGAGCCGGTCACCGATACATTGGGGCGCCAGTTGGACAGGGCTTGCGGCACCGCCTCGTTCGTCGCGCGCAGTTCCGCCCGGGCCGCGTTCAGCGTGGGGTTGTTGGTATAGGTCCGGACCAGGGTTTCGCTCATGTCCTGCGCCGCGCCGGGCACCGCCGCCGTCACCGCCGTCAGCACGGTGCAAACGGATAAAAGGCGCCGCAGCGGTGCCTGAGCCAATGGGCGAAGGATACCGGCAGTTTTCATGGTTTCGTCCTTGTCATTTCCGAAGCCCCCCGATGGACTGGCGGCAGTTTACTCAAACAAAGTTATTTGGCAAAGGCTTAGGCGCCAATCTTTGACAATTCAACGCTGTGCTAAAAAACGAACTCCGCCACCCGGTCGAAACTCTTCAGCCGCGGCACGGCGGCGTCAAACAGCTTGCGTTCGGACAGGAACGCGCCCTGGCGCTGCACCAAGGCCGCACGGCCGATACCGTCCTCGCCCACGATCACCGTCACCAGGCGCCCGCCGTCGTTCAATTGATCGGTGATGGCTGTGGGAATGGTTTCCACGGCGCCACCCAGAAAAATCACGTCGTAGGGTCCTTGCTTGGCATAGCCCGAGGTCAGGTCGCCGCGCACCACCACCGCGTTGTCGATGCCCGCGTCGTTCAGGGTCTTGTTGCTGCGCTCGATCAGCTGGGCATCCTCCTCCAAGGCCACCACCGTGGCGCAGAGGCGCGACAAAATCGCGGTGGAATAGCCCGTCCCGCAGGCGATATCCAAGGCCATGTCCTGCTCCCCCGGCGCCGCAGCCTGCAGCAGGCGGGCCAAGACCATGGGCTCCATCAAGAAGCGATCGGGTGATATGGCCAGGTCCTCGTCCACATAGGCGATCTCGCGCAAGGCCTCCGGCACATAGTCTTCCCGCGGGATGGCGCCCAAGGCGTCCAGCAGCCGCTGATTGGAAACCTTGTTGGTCCGCACCTGGCTTTCGACCATATTCAGCCGCGCGGTGGCAAAATTCACCATGGCTTTTTCATCCGCTTTGCAGTTTGCGCCCTACTTGCAGTTTATGACCGCTCCATCGGGCCCCGTGGCCTTCGGGAGAGAGCGCCTCCTCAACCCCTGTCTGCCGTTTTAATGGGCCTTGGGTCAGAAGGCAATCATTGCCCGGCCTCCAATCAATTCAGTCTCACGGAAACCCTGAAGGAACCGTTTCCCGCCGCAAAGGGGCAAAAACACTTGCATTTAACCATGGCGCCGAGCTATCACAGCGCTCCCAAGCAGGAAGGGTCACGGGCGCACTCGAGGGGCGGTCCGATTTTCGCCGACCGGTTCAGTTAGGACCCGCGGCTAACGGCTTGGGACAACATCTTAAGGCCCGGTGGGAGAGTGGCTATCCAGAGGATTGCAAATCCTTGCACAGCGGTTCGAATCCGCTCCGGGCCTCCACGACTTCGTCGTTTTATTTCAGACTATTAACAGTTTTTCTTAATATTTTGCATTAAAATGATGCCGATGGGAAAAACTTGCCTTTTCCGGTGCAAAACGGCCATCATGGGGTCATGACTGACCTGGTGCCTCCCATGAAAGCAGCCAAACGGGATTTTGGCACCTTGCAAACCGCCCGCATCGTGGCCGAGGGCCTGGCGGCCTTTGAATCGGCGCCCAGCGATTCCGAAAAAGCCGAATGCCTGGCCCAGGTCATTCTGCGGTGCTTTGACGATTATTACGCCCGCTCCCGGCAGATTCCCTGGCTGGCCAAGCGGGCCTTCGAGGATCGGGACTGGCCCAAGGCCATCGCGCTCAGTCACGAGCGCATCGCGATTTTTTCCCTCTCGGTCAACAAGGCCTCCGCGCTCATCGGGCAAAAAATGGGCGATACGACCCGCCTGGGCAATCTCTGGCAATGGGTCGAGGGACGGGTGCGCATTTCCATGGGCCGGCGCTACGAGGCGGATCTGGCGCTGGCCTATCTGGCCTCCATCCGGCGCCAGGTACACCAGGACCGCTGGATCCCCATTCCCTATGACTTCGCCCCCGCCCCCCATCAGAAAAAGAGCTTTCTGCTGCGCCTGACGGCCAACGGCCCGGTGAGCCCGGAGCTGATCGAAGAGATCCTCATCGTGCCGGATATCCAGGCCCCCTTTGCCGACCTGGCGGGGGACGCAAAACGGGTCGCGGCCCGCATAAACGATGAGCTTGGGATAACCCCGCGACGACCTTTAGGGTGGATCGAGGTGATAAAAGGGGGATTTTACCGCAACCGGGGCGCCTACATCGTCGGCGCCGCCAAGGTGGGCGAGGAGGTCACGCCCTTTTCCCTGGCCCTGCTCCATCGCGACGCCGGGGTGGAGGTGGACGCGGTCATCCTGCGCGAGGCCACCCTGCGGCACGTGTTCTCGTCCACCCTGGCCAACTTCCACGTGACCGTAGTCGAATACCATGAGTTGGTCGACTATTTGTTCAGCCTCATGCCGACCCGACCCCGGGGCATGCACTATTCCACCGTGGGTTACAACCACGTGGGCAAGCTGGCGGTGATGCAGCAGCTGGAAGCGGGCCTGGCCAAAAGCGACGAAGTGCTGAGCCACGCCCCCGGCCCCCGGGGCAGCGTGGCCATCGGCTTTACCTCGCCGGCCGCCCAATACGTGCTGAAGGTTATCCGCGACACCCCCACCGATCAATATAAGTGGGGTCACTTCGAGGGCGTCGAGTCGGTCCTGGGCAAGTACCGCAGCGTGCACGAGAAGAACCGCTCCGGCAGCATGCTGGATAACATCATCTATTCCAACATCACCCTGCCGGCCGAGATGTTCGGGCCGGAACTCTTGGCGGAGATTCTCGAAAAATCCAGCACCACGGTCAGCCGGCGGCGAGGCCAGTTGTTCTTCAAGCATCTGATCGTACAGCGCAAGCTGATCCCCGTACCCCTTTATCTGGAAAGCTGCACACGGGAGGAAGCGGAGATGGTGGTGATCCGCCTGGGCCAGTGCATCCGCAACAACGCCGCCACCAATGTCTTCAACAAGGATCTGGACGGCCGCAATTACGGGGTCAGCACCTTGCGTTTCGTCTACCTCTTCGATTATGACGCGGTGGAGGTTCTGACCGACGTGAAGGTGCGCACCAACGCCGATCGCATCGACGGCGAGGAGGACATTCCCGACTGGTTCTTCGAGGAGGGCTCCATTTTCCTGCCCGAGGAAATCGAGGCCCACCTGCGCCTGCCCGACCGGGGCCTGCGCCGTCTCTTCCGGGAGGCCCACGGGGAGCTCTTGACCCTGGAGTACTGGGTGCGCATGCAAGAGATGCTGCGCCAGGGCCGGGTGCCCCGGGTGCGCACTTATCCCCGCGCCTGCCAGCTCAACCGGGAGCAGATCGCCGCCAATTTGACCCTCACCCTATAAGGGACCGTCTTAAGGCAAGGCCGCAGGGCGGCTTTTTGGAGTGACCATGAAAACAATCGGAATTCTCGGCGGGATGTCGGCGGCCTCGACGCAAATCTACTATCGGGAACTTTGCCATCAAACCCGGGTACGCCTGGGCGGTCTTCATTCACCGGAGTTGCTGATCCGCTCCCTGGACTTTGCCCGGATCGAGCAGCTTCAAGTGACGGGAGACTGGGACGCCGCCGGCGCCATCCTGAACGATGAAGCAAAAGCCCTGCAACGGGGCGGCGCCGAGCTGATGATCCTGGCGACCAACACCATGCACAAACTGGCCGAGCAAATGATGGCGGGGGTGACGATCCCCCTGGTCCACATCGCCGATGCGACCGCCCAGGCCATCAAGCGGGCAAAGCTCCTGTCCCCGGGATTGATGGCAACGGCCTTTACCATGGAGCAAACCTTTTACACCGAGCGGCTGGCCGCCGCCGGATTGCGGCCGCTACTTCCCAATGGCGACGACCGGGCCGAGACCCATCGCATCATCTATGAAGAGCTGTGCAAAGACATCACCAACCCGGACAGTGAGGCGGCTTATGTGGCGATCGCCCGACGCCTGGCCGCGGCAGGGGCCGATTGCCTGATCCTGGGATGCACGGAGGTCGGCATGCTGCTCAATCAAGGCAACGTCCCGGTGCCGGTGTTCGATACCACGCTCATTCACTGCCAGACGGCCTTGGACCGGGCGCTGGACTGAGCGCCTCGGCCGACAATTCTGCTGGCGCGAAGATCCCAATCGGTTCGGACAGGCCTCGCAGGTGGTGCCGGCCCAGATCGTCGAGGACGTGATCCAGCAAGTCCGCGACCGCTTGCGTGATCAAGAGGGGGCGTCCCAGGCTCTTGCTTAAACTTTCCACCCGGCTCGCCGCGTTGACGGCGCGCCCGATGACCGTGAAATCCAAACGCTCGGGCGCCCCCACATTGCCGAAAAACACCTTGCCCCGATGCAGAGCGATACCGGAACGGAGGGGGCGCCAGTTGGCGATATGGGCCAAGTCGGTCCCATCGGAGTTCAGCCGGTCGAGGGCACCCAAGGCATTTTGCGCCGCGTTCAGACCCGCCGCCGCCGCGGCCCTCTCGCTTTCGAACTGGGAAAACGGAAAGACCGCGAGCAAACCGTCGCCGATGAATTTCAAAACCTCGCCGCCTTCGGCCATCACCGATCCGGCCATGCGGTCGAAGTAGGCGTTCAGCACGGCGAGCATGTCCGTGTCGCTCAAACGATCCGCCAGATCGGTAAATCCACGCAGGTCCGACGCCCAGATGACGGCGTCGATTTGGGCGCCCGACCCGCGCTTGATGGCGCCCCGCAGGACCTGATCGCCCGCCCCGGCGCCAAGATAGGTATGCACCACATTCCGCGACACCCGGTCGGAAATGTGCCTTTGCACATGCAGGCCAAAGAGTTGGACGCAGCGGGCCAGCTCGCCGGCCTGCTTTTCGGAAAAACCGCCCGCCTGTTTCGTGGCGACGGACATGGCATTGTGAAAACCCCCGCCCGCCGGCAAGGGAACCGCGACATATTCCGAGATCCCCTGCCCGGCCAGTTCCGCCAACAGCGGGCTGCCGCGAAGGCTATCACGATCATGCAAACGGGCCCGGAAACGCTCACCAAACTCGATCACCCGAAACAAGGGATTGAGGCGATAGGCATCGGTCTTGAGCGCCGTTTCATCCACCTTGACCTCGTCGCAAAAGCGGTCCTCCCGATTCCAATTCCAGGCATAGCCGAACAACTGGGGATGCAGCGTGCCCACGTGCAGACTGGCCCGATCCAGCGGCAACCCCGCCGCGACCAGCCGCCAGACAAAGGATTGGAACAATTCCAGGAGATCGTTCTCGTCAGCGGCCCCTGACAACAACCAGGCCGCCACTCCGGCTTGGTCCGCACCTGCAACGGTGCCCGGATCGAAATGACCGCGCCGCAACAGGGAGACAAAATGGGGATAGCTCCGGGGCGCCGGATCTATATTCGCCTGTGTCATCGGTCTGCTTCGCTACCTAGAGCGGACATCACGCCAATTGAATCGTACCACGATTCCAAGTGATCTGAGATCCGTTCTAACCTCTCAGCGCCTTGGCCATCAGGGGGGCGACGGCGTCGGCGTTTTTGGCAATAAGGACCCCGGCGTCGGCCAGCTTGGTTTCCTTGTCCTCCACGGTTTTAGAGCCGAAGATGGAAAGGGTGCCCGCGTGGCCCATGCGCCGTTCCTTGGGCGCGTGGCGGCCCACGATGAGGGCCACCACCGGCTTGCCGTAGGGACCGGCCGAGAGATAGTCGGCCGCCTCTTCCTCCTCAGTGCCGCCGATTTCCCCCACCAGGATGACCCCCTTGGTGACGGGGTCTTCCTTGAACAGCTCCAAGCAGTCGCGAAAACCGATCCCGTGGATGGGATCGCCACCCACGCCGATGGTGGTGGACTGGCCCAGCCCCACGCCCGAGGTCTGCGCCACCAACTCGCTGGCCAGGGAGGCGGAGCGGGTCACGATGCCGATGGCACCCGGCTGGGCGTGGGTGGTGGACATGACGCCGATCTTGCACAGGCCCGGCGAGAGGATGCCCTGGGAGTTGGGCCCGATGAGACGGCTGTCCGAGCCCTTCAAGGCATCCTTGACCCGCATCATGTCGTGGACCGGCACCCGCTCGGTGACGCAGACCACCACGCCGCCCCCGGCCTCGATCGCCTCGACCATGGCGGCGGTGGCGTTTTGCGCCGGTACCAGGATCATGCTGGCGTTGGCCCCGGTTTCCTTCACCGCCTCGGCGACCTTGTCGAAGATGGGCAGGTCCAAGTGCTTGGCGCCGCCCTTGCCAGGGCGCACGCCGCCGACGAAATGGGTGCCGTAGCGCATGGCCGAATCCGTGTAGAAGGTCCCCGAGCGGCCGGTGATGCCCTGCACGATGACCTTGGTGTCCTTGCCGACCAGTACCGCCATCACAACCTCCCCTGCTTGGCGACCACGACCGCCCGATTGACCGCTTGGGTGATGTTGGCCGCGTTCTCGAAGGGCAGGCGCCGGTCCTTCATCATGGTGCGCGACCAGTCGGCGTTCTGCCCTGCGGCCCGATAGACGATGGGCGGCTTTCGCTCGGATCGGGAATAGGCGAAACTGATCGCCTCGGCCACCGTGTCGCAGGCGGTCATGCCGCCGCCGTGGATGTTGACCAGGATAACCTTGATCGCCGGGTCCTTGACCAAAAGGTCGATCACCCGGGCGATCTGGAAGCTATAGGCCGTGGTGCGGATGTCCATGAAGTTGGCCGGCCGTCCGCCCGCGTCCACCACCATGTCATAGGTGGCCAGACCCAGGCCGGCGCCGTTGACCAGGAGGCCGATGTTGCCGTCCAGCTTCAGGAAATTGACCTCGTTCTCCCGGGCGATGCGCTCCGCGTCATCCACCGGCGCCTCGCGCACGAAGCCGTCCAGTTCCGGGTGCCGGGGAATGGCATTGCCGTCGATCACCATCTTGGCATCCAAGGCGATGGCCTGATCGGCCCCGGTAATCGCCAGGGGGTTGATCTCCACCAGGACCGCATCGGTCTTGATCAGGGCCCGCACCGCCGACCGCAGCAACTCGGCCGCCGAGCCCGCCGCCGCCATGGAAATGCCCAGGCCGTTCAGAAAGCTCAAGAGCGTGGCATCGGCCACCTCCCCTTGCCGCGAGAGGGCGAGACTGTGCACCGCCTCTGGATTTTCCGCGGCCAGGGTTTCGAATTCAACGCCGCCGACGGCTGCCGCCAGGATCGTGGGCTGGGCGGTCTTCGGATCGATGATCACCGCCGCATAGAGGGAGGCCGCCGCATCCACCGCCGCCTCCACATAGACTTGGCCGACCTTTTCGCCCTTCGGCCCGGTTTGCTCCGTCACCAGGGTACTGCCGATCAATTCCTGCGCGGCGATGCGCACGGCCCCGGGGGATGCGGCGAACTTGATGCCGCCGGCCAGACCCCGTCCGCCGGCCCCGATCTGGGATTTCACGGCAAACTTCTCGCAAGCGATCTCCCGCGCCCGCGCCTCGGCCTCTTCCGCCGAGGCGGCGATGCGTCCTTGCGGAATTGCGACCCCGTATTGAGCAAGGATTTCCTTTGCTTGGTATTCGGATAAATACATATGAAGCCCTCCCATAAAGCAGAACGCCCGTGGGCCCGCGGTTCGTTGATGCAGCGACGAACTATTTGGTATCTGGTATACCAGAATCATGACAGAGTCAAGTTTTTTGCCCTGACCGCCGCCCAAAAGGCAGCGCCACCATGATACCTCAAGGCAGGGCGTCGAGGAATGCCGGCAGCGTCAAGCCGCTCCCCGACCGGCCTCCCCTCATTCGGCTTCCCCCGGCCGAAGCAGCGCTGGCAAAGGACACAACGGGAAAGGCGCAGACACACGCCGCGCGGCGTCGGATTGAGACAAGTGCCTCTTCACAGCGCGTCATAGATTGTGTATGCAAATGGCCCTTTTGCGGGACAAGGTTCGAGCACGGGATGGATGAATGCGGCCGGCCACGGGGGCCTGGAGGCCGTATCCCCAAAATCAGAGGACTAAGACATGAAGGTGTGCATCTTCGGCGCCGGGGCGATCGGCGGAATTCTGGCCGCCGGCCTGGCCCAGGTCGATGGCGTTGAGGTTTCGGTCATCGCCCGGGGGGCTCATTTGGCGGCGATCCGCGACAAGGGCCTGACCCTGATCAAGGACGGGGCCGAAACGGTTTGCCACCCGGCCGCCACGGCCGACCCGGGCGAGATCGGCCCGGTCGACGTGATCTTCAACTGCCTGAAAGCGCACCAGGCCTGGGAATCAGCGGAAAAGATGCTGCCGCTCATGGGGCCGGACACCGCCGTGGTGTGCTGCCAGAACGGCGTGCCCTGGTGGTACTTCCACCAGCTGGCCGGCCCCTTCGAAGGCCGCCGCTTGGACGCGGTGGACCGGAACGACCGTCAGTGGTCCGCCATCGGACCGGAGCGGGCCATCGGCTGTTCGGTCTATCCCGCCGCCGAGATCACCGCGCCGGGCGTGATCAAGCATACCTACGGCGATAAATTCGCCCTGGGAGAGCCCGACGGCACCGCCTCGCCGCGGATTCAAAAGATTTCCGCGGTCATGGAAGAGGCCGGCTTCCGGGCGCCCATCCTGGATGACATTCGTTCCGAACTTTGGCTCAAGCTCTGGGGCAATCTCTGTTTCAATCCCATCTCGGCCCTGACCCGCGGCACCCTGGACGTGGTGGCCAGCCATCCCACCAGCCGGGCCACGGCCAAAGCCATGATGCTGGAGGCCCAGGTCATCGCCGAGAGCCTGGGCGCCTCCTTCCGGGTGGACGTGGAGCGGCGCATCAACGGCGCGGCCAAGGTGGGCAAGCACCGCACCTCCATGCTGCAGGACCTGGAAGCGGGCAAGGCCCTGGAGATCGACGCCTTGGTGACGGCGGTCCAGGAAATGGGCCGCATCACCGGCCATCCGACCCCAACGCTGGACGTGGTCTTGGGATTGGTGCAACAACTGGCC
Organism: Kiloniellaceae bacterium; assembly: GCA_028280915.1. Classification (GTDB taxonomy): domain Bacteria; phylum Pseudomonadota; class Alphaproteobacteria; order Kiloniellales; family Kiloniellaceae; genus JANQKX01. Next base: position 8,813 of record JANQKX010000162.1, on the reverse strand, counting down.
ATGAACGCGGGGCTCTACCCCACCTACCCCGATGAAGGCGAGACAGCCTAGGGGGGCCGGCGGCCCAGGCCTTTTTTTGAGCAGGCGGTGACCCTGGTCACTTCAGCGCGGCGACGCAGATGATTTCCACGTCATAGCCCGTGCCGGCGAGGCGGGATTCGCCGCAGGCCCGGGCCGGCGCGGCGCCTGGAGGGATCCAGGCATCCCACACGGCGTTCATGGCGTCGTAATCGTCCATGTCGGCCAGCCAGATGGTGGTGCTCAAGATCCTGGATTTTTCGGAACCGGCCTGCGTCAGCAGCCTCTCGATTTTCGCCAGGCTTTCTTCTGTCTGCGCCGTGATGCTTTCCCCGGCGGTGCCGCATTGTCCGGCCAGCCACACCAGGCCGTCATGGACGACGGCCTGGCTCATGCGTTGCCCGGTATTGATACGCTTTATCTCCGCCATGCCATGGGCCTCCTGTCAGGACTCTGTCATGGAGCCCATGCTTAAGGGGGCCGGTGGGCCGATGCAAAGCAGAAATTCTAAGCCTTCGCCTTGTGCGGCAAGGGCTCTTAGGTCTTTTTGCGTATGCGGTCGAAGATCAGTTTGAACAGGGGCAGGAAGATGAGGACCAGGGCGATGATCGTGATCGGGCCGGCGATGGGCCGGTCGAAGAAGATCATGGGATCGCCGTCGGACAGCAACAGGGACTGCCGCAAGGTGGGTTCCGCTATGGGCCCCAGCACAATGGCCAGCCCCGCCGGCGCCAAGGGATAATCCAGGATACGCAGCAAAAAGGCGCCCAGGCCGAAGATCAGCATCAGCCACACATCGTGCATGTCCTGGGTCGCCGCATAGCCACCCACCACGGAAAGGGTGAAGATGACCGGCGCCAGGATGGTGAAGGGCATCTTCAGCATCCACAAGAAGAGCGGGATGAAGGCCAGGTTCACCAGAACGGCGATAAAGTTGGAAACGTAGAACGAGCCGACCAAGGGCCAGACGAAATCCGGCTGGTCGGTGAACAGGCGCGGGCCGGGCTGCAGGCCCCAAATCACCATGCCGCCCAAGAGCACCGCCGTGGTGGGCGAGCCGGGAATGCCCAGGGTGACCATGGGCAGCATGGCGCCGGTGGAGGCCGAATTGTTGGCCGCCTCGGGCGCCGCCACGCCGTTGATGGAGCCCTTGCCGTACTGTTCCGGGTTCTTGGCGGTCATCTTGGTGACACCATAAGCCATCAAGGAGCCTGGCGTGGCGCCGGCGGCGGGCAGGATACCCACAAAAAAGCCCAGCCCCGAGCCGATCGCCGTGCCGCGCCAGGCGCCAACGGATTTTTTCGCCGCGTTCATCACGTTGCGCACGGTGATCTCCGCCCCGGTCATGGTGATGTCGTCGCGGGTGGAATTGATGGTCCACAGCATCTCGCCGATGCCGTAGACCCCGATCGCCAGCACCAGGAAATTGATCCCGTGCATGAAGCCGGTGATATCCATGAAGATCAAGCGCGGCTCGCCGGAGATCACGTCGAATCCCACCGCCGCCAGGGCCAGGCCGAAACAGATGGAAAAGATGGTCTTGGGGATATCGTCCCCGCCCAGGCCCACGAAGGTGGCAAAGGCCAGAAGCATGAGGGCGAAGATTTCCGGCGGGCCGAAGCTCAAGGCCACGCTGGCCAAGGGCGGCGCAAAGCCGGTGAACAACAGGTTGGCGAAGGTGCCGCCGACAAAAGACGCGATGGCCGCCGTGACCAAGGCCTGGTTGGCCCGGCCGGAAAGGGCCAAGGGCCGTCCGTCAAAGGTGGTGGCGACCGCCGTGGAGGCCCCGGGTATACCCAGGGTAATGGATGAAATGGCCCCGCCGTACATGGCCCCGTAATAGATCGCCGCGAGGAAGATCATGGCCGAGGTGGGCGGCACCAAGAATGTCGCGGGCAACAGAATAGCCACGCCGTTGACTGACCCCAGGCCCGGCATGGCGCCGATGAAAAGCCCGACGGTGACCCCGATGACGATCAGCATCAGGTTGAGGGGCTCCAGGCACGCGATCACGCCGTCCAGCAATAAAAAAAGCACGTCCATTGGTCAGTCTCCCCTCCTCACGGATTCCTATTTTTGTTGGGTTTCTTTTTTTCGTTGGTTTGCCGAGTGGGCGGATATGGCGTTAGAGGAATATGTCATAAAGCGGCAGAAACAGCGGCTCCAGATAGCCTTTCGGCAAAACGATCCGCATGGCCACGTCAAAGAAAAAGAAAGTCACAATGGGCGCGCCGATGGCGATCGACAAAGTGGTGAGCCAGTTGTGCCGGCCGAGAAAGGCCAGGTAATAAATCAAAAAGACGGTCATGGCCCCGTACATGCCGATGAAGTGGATGAGGCCGATAAAGGCCGTGACACCGCCCCCCACCTTCAACAGCATCATGATGCCGTAGTTGTCCAGGAACCTTTCTTCGGAACGGGACGGCGGCGACGCCTTACGCACCCAGTTCACGATGACCCAGATGCACGACCCCAGCATCCCGACGGCGAGCCAGAAGGGCCAAAAGCCGCTTCCCGGTCCCTCACCTTCGATGTAGCGGATGCTTTCGCCCCAGCCGTCTCCCCAAGCGGATTGCCCGCTCTTCCACATAATGTAGATCGAAAGGAGAGATAGAATTACGGCGGTAACCAACTCGGCGCGCCTCATGACAGTTCCCTCCCTTCGATCCAAGTTCGCACTTACTTAATCGCGCCCGAAGCTTTTAGAATTTCTTCGTGGCGGTCACGCTGGGTTTGCCAGTAATTTTTCAGGTCATCGCCGTCCAGCTTGTCACCCTGCAGTGATTTGTCGCTCATGTACTTCTGCCATTTGTCAGAGCCGTACACGTTGTTGAACAGACCTTGATAAAAGGCCAGAGCGTCTTCGGACATGCCGGGGGCGCCAACAACGGCCCGCTGCATGTAATAGGAGAAGTCAGCACCCTTTTCCTTCGCGGTGGGCACATCCGGGAACATGGGCAGACGCTCGTCGGTGAAGGCCACCAGCGGGATCAAATCGCCTGATTCGTAAAAGCCCAAGGCTTCCGAGGGATTGTTGACCGAGCTGTCGATCTGCTGACCGGCCAAATCCTTGGCCACCGCGCCACCACCCTTATAGGGAATGTACTTGATGCTGAGATCATAATTATTGTTCAAGAAATCGGTGATGATGTTGTCTTCCGAATTCTTGCCGGTACCGCCCATGACCCAGCCGTCGCCGCGGCTTTTGGCTTCCTCGATGAACTCCTCGAAGGTCGAGATGCCTTCGTCCTTATGGACCCACAAAAGGAAGGTGTCTTCGGCCATGCGGCCCACGGGTGCGAATTCCATGATGTCCACACCCAGGCCCGGCTGACGCAAGGGCGTGGTGAAGAAGGAATTCAGGGTCACCATGATCGTGTGGTCCGGATCACCCGCCGTATTCAGGGCAACCAGCGCCTCGGCGCCGGAGCCGCCCGCCTTGTTCACTGGGATCAAGGGTTTCGGCGACATGGATTCTTCTTCCACGATGGCCTGCATCAAACGCGCCATTTTATCGGCGCCGCCGCCCTTGCCGGCCATGATGACAAAGTCAATGGGCTTATTGGGTTCCCAAGCCTGAGCCGTTCCCATCAGCCCGGCCATACCGATCACCGCCGCACCGGCCGCGATCAACATTCTGCGTGAAAAAGCCATTTAATCCTCCCATGGTTGATGGCTAAAGTTGCAACATAGGTATCGAAGCTACCGGGGTGCATTGCAAAGATTTGATTTTAAGCCCCGGCATCCCTGTTGAAAGAGATTTTTTTGTCTTGTCTAGTGCTTTTTCTCCAACCCCATGTATGTGGTATACCAATGATGATTCTAAGGTCCTAGCGTTCTAAAAATCAACAAAATTCCTAGTTTTTATACCAGATAACCGTCCGCAAGATTTTAGTGCACCATCACCACCGGCATGATGCACTCGTCAATGACTTCCTGCGTCGCGCCGCCGAAGATCATTTCCTGTTCCCGGCTGCGGCTATAAGCCCCCATGACAACCAAATCCGCATCGGCCTCGCCGGCCGCGGTCATTATGGCCCGGCCCGGGTGCCGCGCGGCATTGATCGTTTCGTGCTCGGCCTGGATGCCGCAGGCTTCCAGATACTCCATCAAGTCCTTGCCGCTGGTGCCGTGACGATCGTCACCTCCGTCCAGCACGATCACCCCGTCGGCCGCGCGCAGGATGGGCATGGCCAGGGCGACGGCCCGGCTGGCTTCCGCCGAGCCGTTCCACGCGATGGACACGCGCCGCCCCAAATCATCGGGCGCGGTCTCGCTTGGCGGACAAACCATCACCGGCCGGCCGGTGGCAAAGAGCGCGGCGCGCAGACTGTTGACACCCAGATTGCGGTCCCGGCTGGGCTTGGCCACCACCACCAGGTCCACCAAGCGGCCATGGCGTTTGATCACGTCGATCTGCCTGCCCTCTTCCTCCAGCCAGCTGGCCGACATGCGGTCCCGCGGCGGCGTGCCGCCGTTGATGCGCTCCAAGCCCAATTTGTCCAGATGGGCTTGATAGCGCCGCTGCAATTCCGCCTCCTCGGCGGTGGCCAGATTGGTGGCCTGTATTTCGATCTGCTTGCGGAAGGCCGCCGGCACCACCACCCCATAGGGGATCATGTCCGAGGGCTTGGCATGACTGTGGACCGCGCGGATATGGGCGTTGTGACGCCGGCCAACGGCCGCCGCATGGGACAGGATGTTCCAGCCGTTTCCGTCGCCGCGCAGCGGTGCAAGTATGATTGAAAGAGCCATATCCCTAACCGCCTTCCGCTTTTTGATCCCCTGCCCGCCAAGCGGGCCCTTCGTTTCAACTGTTTCCGGGCTTGTCCCGTCCCAGACGCCCGGTAAATCGTAAGCGCCCAGTAAATCCTAAGCGCCCTATAAATCCTAAGCGCCCAGCAAATCCCCCACGGCGATACCGGCCGCCGCGGCCCATTCGGCCGCCGGCACCTTGCCGCCGCCGGCCGGTCGAACCCGCTTGATCAAGATCCGGCCACCATCGGCCTGAACGCACACACCGTCATCGGAAATCTCCGTCACCGCGCCGGGCTCCCCCGCGCCTTCCACAAAGGCGCTGTCGTAGATCTGCACTTCCGTGCCCTTGGCCACTGTCCAGGCCCCCGGCTGAGGATTGCAGCCGCGGATCAGATTGTAAACCGAGCGGGCCGGCTGGCTCCAATCGATTCCCGCATCCTTCTTGCGGCACCAACTCTCGTAAGTGGCCTTGGCATGATCCTGGGGCGTGCGCGGCGGATTGCCGTCCCGGTAGAGATCGCAAACCTCCAGAACGGACTGGGTGGCAACCGGAAAAATCTTTTTAAAGTAGATATCGCCCAGAGTCTCGTCAGGACCGATTTCTACGTGACGCTGAAACAGAATGTCGCCCTCGTCAAGGCCGTCCGTGGGGTAAAACCAACTATAGCCGGTTTCCGTCTTGCCCCAAATGATCGGCCAATTGATCGACGAGGGGCCCCGGTGCAAGGGCAGCAAGGAGGGATGGAAGCAGATGGCGCCCTGCTTGGGAATGTGACAGGCCTCTTGGGTCACGAAGATGGTCACATAGGCCATGATCATCAGGTCCGCGTCCAGGCCGCGCATCTCATCCAGCACGGCCGCGTCCTTGAAGTTGGCCGGCTGGAACACCGGGATGCCCTTTTCCACGGCGAATTCCTTCAGGGGGTCCAGGGGCCGGCCTTCCTTGTCCGGGGCGCAATAGACCGCGACAACCTCGTCCCGCCCGGCATCCAGCAGCGTTTCCAAGGCCACCTTGCCAAAGGCCTGTTGTCCCATCACGATCAGACGCATCTTATTTTGTCCCCTTTTTATTCATTGCCCAAAACAGTCCTTTGGGAACGTTTATTCAGCCGCTTGGGGCTTCATGTCCCCGACCGCGCCGGAGGCCCCGATCCGTTCGATGTCCGCTTCAGAATAGCCCAGGACATCACGCAGAATCTCAATGCTATGCTCGCCCAGCAAGGGGGAGCGGGTTACTTCCACGTCGCTATCGGACAGCTTGATGGGGCAGCCCACGGTCAAATAGGGGCCCCGTTCCGGATGATCCACCTCGACCACGGTGCCCGTGGCGCGCAAGCCTTCGTCCTCGGCCAACTCCTTCATGCTGAGGATGGGGCCCACGGGAATGTCCAGCGGATTGCAGGTGTCCATGACCTCGAACTTGGTCTTGGTCATGGTCCAGGCCTCGATGGTGTCGAAGACCTCGTTCAAGCGCGGCAAGCGGGCCGGCGGCGTGGCATAGTCGGGGTCGGTTTTCCATTCCGGCTTGCCGATCACATCGCAGATCTTCTCCCACACGGCCGCTTGGGTGATGAAGTAGGTATAGGCGTTGGGGTCGTCTTCCCAGCCCTTGCATTTCAGGATGCGGCCGGGCTGGCCGCCGCCGGAGTCATTGCCCGCCCGGGGGGTGGCTTCGCCGAAGGGAATATTTTCGCCGAACTGGGAATACTCCTTCAAGGGTCCGGCGTCCAAGCGCTGCTGATCCCGCAGCTTCACCCGGCAGAGATTTAGAACACCATCTTGCATGGCAGCCATGACACGCTGGCCGCGACCGGATTTTTCCCGCTGAAATAGCGCCGTCACGATCCCCAAGGCCAGATGCAGACCCGTGCCCGAATCACCGATCTGGGCGCCGGTCACCATGGGCCGGTCCCCGAGCCAGCCGGTGGTGGAGGCCGAGCCGCCGGCGCATTGGGCCACATTCTCGTAGACCTTGCAGTTTTCGTACTTGCCCGGCCCGAAGCCCTTCACCGAGGCCATGATCATGCGCGGATTGATCTTTTGCACCTGCTCCCAGCCGAAGCCCATGCGGTCCAAGGCACCGGGGGCGAAGTTCTCCACCAGCACGTCGCACTCCTTGATCAGCCGGGTGAGCACTTCCTTGCCGGTTTCGTTTTTGGAATTCAGCTCCAGGGACCGCTTGTTGTGGTTCAGCATGGTGAAATAAAGGCTGTCCGCGCCGGGCTTGTCCACCAGCTGCTTGCGGGTCGCATCCCCCACGCCGGGGCGTTCCACCTTGATCACGTCGGCGCCGAACCAGGCCAAGAGCTGGGTGCAGGTCGGCCCCGATTGGACGTGGGTAAAATCCAGGATCTTGACCCCTTCCAGTGCTTTCATACCATTCTTCCTTGCCAGTAAGGTAACTATTCCAAAGCGCTCTCAGGCTTATTTGTACATGGTTTGCGCCTTGGTGCCAGGGGCATATTCGTTGGGGTCGATCCAAACGTTGATCACCGCGCACTTGCCGGTTTTGGCGATGGCCTCGCGGCCCCGCTGCAGGGCCGGGCCGATCTGGTCGGCCTCGCGCACCTCTTCGCCATAACCGCCGATCATCTCACCGAACATGGAAAATTCCACATCCCCCAGCTTATTGCCCACGTCGCCGCGGTTCTCGCCGTATTTGGCGATCTGACCGTAGCGGATCTGGTTCATGGCCGAGTTGTTGCCGATCACCGCCAGATAGGGCGCGCCGAAACGCTGGGCGGTTTCCATGTCAAAGGACGTCATGCCGAAAGAGCCGTCGCCGTAAAGGCACATGACCTCTTTTTCCGGATGGGCCAGCTTGGCGGCCATGGCAAAACCCGTGCCCACACCCAAGGAGCCCAAGGCACCCGGGTCCATCCACTGCCCCGGCTGGCGCGGGCGCACGGCCTGGGCGGAAATGGTCACCACGTCCCCGCCGTCACCGATGTAGATGGTGTCGTCGCCCAGGAACTCGTTGATTTCATAGGCCAGGCGATAGGGGTGAATGGGCGAGCGGTCGGAGGTAAAGAGCGGCATGAGCTTGTCCAGGGCGACCGCTTCGGCCTTGCGCAGCTTGGCCATCCACTCCTGACGCAACTGCTGTTTGCCCCGGTCGATACGGCCGCTGGCCGCCTGGGCGATGCCGGTGAGGATGGCGCCGGGGTGCCCGGGCATACCCACGTCCACGTCGCGGTTCTTGCCCACCGTGCGGTAGTCCAGATCGATCTGCACCAGGCTCAATTCCTTGGAAATGCGCTTTCCATAGCCCATGCGGAAGTCAAAAGGTGTCCCCACAATTAACAGTACATCGGCCTCGCCGAAGGCCAGGCGCCGGGTCCTGTCGTAGTGATGGGGATCGTCCTGGGCCAGCATGCCCCGCGCCGCGCCGTTGAGGTAACAGGGAATGTCCAAGGCGCGCGCGAAGTCGATAGCCTCCTGCGCAGAGCCGCTGGCCCAGACTTGTTGGCCGAACAGTACCGCCGGACGTTCGGACGCAACCAACATATCGGCGACCTTTTCAATATCGGCCGGATCACAGATATGCCGATAGGACGCTTTATATTTACCCGGCTCGGGGATCACCGCATTTTCGATGGGAATCTCCGCGTCCAGGACATCCCGGGGAATCTCCAGGTAGCTCGGGCCGTAGGCGCCGGAAAAGCATTCCCGCGCCGCCATGGAAATCATGTCGGCCACCCGCTCGGTGGAAAAGACCCCCGACGCGAACTTGGTGATGGGGGTCATCATATCCACATGGGGCAGATCCTGCAGGGAGCCCTGCTTGTGCTGGGTCAGGGAAGACTGGCCGCCGATATGGAGGATGGGGCTCTCCGAGCGAAAGGCCGTCGCCACCCCGGTGACCGCGTTGGTGCAGCCGGGCCCCGCCGTGGTGACCACGCAGCCCAACTTGCCGGTCTGCCGGGCATAGCCGTCGGCCGCGTGGGCGGCGGTCTGTTCGTGACGCACGTCAACGATGCGAATGCCCTCGTCCAGGCAGCCGTCGTAGATGTCGATGATGTGGCCGCCGCAGAGCG
>JANQKX010000141.1 GCA_028280915.1 Kiloniellaceae bacterium | reverse complement strand
ATCGATGATCGAGAACACCTGGGTGCAGCTCGGCCCTTACCTGCACCTGCTGTTCGACCGCTCGGGCCTACCGGGCGCGCCCTCGCCGTCGCGGGCCCGGAGCGCCGCCACGATCTCCCGGTGGTGCACCTCGGGCGAGCCCGGTAGGCCCGAGCGGTCGAACAGCAGGTGCAGGTAAGGGCCGAGCTGCACCCAGGTGTTCTCGATCATCGATAGCAGCAGGGGGCTCTCCGCCAGCTTGTAGAGGCCGAAGTGAAAGGCCCGGTGGTGGCGCAGATAGCGGCCCGGCGCCTGGGCCTCCAGGGCCGCCTCCATCTCGTCGCAGGCGCGCTCCAGGCGCAGCACCTGCTGCGGGGCGAGGCGCGGCGCCGCCAGCTCCGTCGCCAGGCGCTCCAGGGCGCCGCGAATCCGGCAAAGCTCGACCAGGCGCGCGGCGCTGAGGGGCGGCACCCGGACGCTGCGGTTGGGCAGCAGCTCCATGGTGGACTCGGAGACCAGGCGGCGCAGGGCGTCGCGCACCGGCATGGTGCTGGTCTCGAACTGCTCGGCCAGGGCCCGGATGGTCACGGTCTCGCCGGGCTGGAAGTCGCCGTCGGCCAGGGCATCGCGCAGCCGCCGGTAGAGCTGGTCCTGCAGGGTCTGGCGCACCAGGGGCGTCTGGGTCCGCTTGCCCCCGATGGGCCTTTTGTGACCGGATGTCTTGGCAAGCGTATCGGATCTGCTGGCGGCCATGGGTCTCGCTGTCAGAATGCTGTGGGGCGGGGAAGACGATCTACCGGAGAGTCTAACAATCGCCGCCTTCTCGTTCGACCGCTAACTGGCCCGAATCGGAAAATTGTGATTTGTGATCACAAAAATTGACCCGGGCGAAAACTTGCGTATAGAGTGGGTGCATAGGGTGGCGCTCCTGGAGCGGCGCTCTAAGACTTTGTAACGAGATGCCGTGACCCCCCGCCATGACGGGGCGTCGTGTTGTGGAGACCGTGACATGAGCGATCTGCTGCGGGACATCGTCGAGCCCGAGGCGCTCGAGGGATTCTTGGCCGCCGGGCCGGTGCCGCGCGGCCTGCCGGCGGAGGCCTACACCAGCCAGCGCTTTTTCGAGCTGGAGGAAGCCCGTGTCTTCGCCCGGAGCTGGACGCTCTGCGCTTTCGCCCATGAGCTGTCCTCGCCGGGCGACGTGGTCCCGGTGACCGTGGCCGGCCTGCCGCTGGTGCTGGTGCGCGGCAAGGAGGGCGAGTTGCGCGCCTTCCACAACGTTTGCCGCCACCGCGGGCTGAAGCTGGTGGACAAGCCCTGCAGCAAGCGCCACCGGCTGGTGTGCCCCTATCACAACTGGAGCTACGGCCTCGACGGCCGCCTGGTCAACGCCAGCAACTTCGGCGGCCACGGCGTGCACCAGGCCGAGGGCTTCGACTACGAGAGCCACGGCCTGGCCGAGGTGCCCTGCCGCCAGTGGCATGACTGGATCTTCGTCAACGCCGCCGGCAACGAACCAGATTTCGAGGCATTTCTGGCGCCGCTCATGCCGGTGGTCGAGGGCCTGGACCTCGCCAACATCGACCCGCTGTTCAAGATCGACAGCGGGATCTTCGAGGCCAATTGGAAGTTCATCTGCGAGAACTTCGTCGAGCCCTATCATGTGCCGGTGACCCATCCGGAGACCGCCGCCGGCCAGCCCCTGAAGGATCACTACCTGCTACGGGACAATCACCTGGTGGGCTGTGCCATCGACCTGGACGAGGGCAAGATGGGGAACGGCAGCGCGCGCAAGGCGAACCGGGACTATTGCCTGGACATCAGCGCGCGCTACTTCCTGCTATTCCCCAATTTCCTGTTTTTCATCTATTTCGGCGAGGAAACCCACGTCAACGTGATGCTGAACACGCCCCTGGCGCCGGACAAGAACCACCAACGCCGGGTGATCTACCAAATTGGCGGCGGGGAACCCTCGGAAGAAGCGATCGAAGGCTGGCGCCAGCTCAACAACGACGTGGTCGCCGAAGACCGTTTCATGGTCGAGGGCCTGCAAGAAGGGCGCCGGTCGCCGGTCACCTGGAACGGCGGGGTGCTCTCGCCGGCCTGGGAAGGCAGCCAGCACGCCTTTCAGGAACTGGTTATCCAGGCCATGAAATAGCCCCTCCGGGACATCGCCTTTTTACCAGCCCCATCGGTGACAACATTGGAACACGCCCGGTGCGCCGTTTTGAGTGCGTCCGGGCTGTTTCCGCATGGGGTGTTTCCGCGCGTGCCCGAAGGATTTCCGAAAAATGGAAAACAATGTCCGGCAAATCTGGAATTCGCACTTGAAATTTTCAAATTTACGGATATCGTAACAATAGATATGAATTTTGCGAATTAGGGCTTGCTGCCACGTCCCGCTGAGGTATCGGAAATCGCGCGTGATGGTGTTATGAGCAAATCGAGCCGCAGATCAGAGGCCGTCGCCGGCAATCGGGGCGCTGTCTCTTTGTCAGGAACCGAGTCGGAGGGGTCGGGACTGCCGAAATCCTCCGCCCTGGCCTCGCCCAATGATGATCTGAACCGGGCGATCGTGGATCTGCTGCGCGAGGACGGGCGTTTGCCGTTCAACGAAATTGCCAAGGAGTTGGGCGTCTCGGAAGGGACCGTGCGCAACCGGGTCAACTGGATGAAGCGGTCGGGCATGCTGCGCATCGTGGCCATCACGGACCCCACGGCCATCGGCTACAAGTCCGATGCCATGCTGGGCATCAAGGTGGCGCCGGGTTTCACGCCCAAGAAAGTGGCGGAGCGCTTCGCCGCCCGGCCGGAAGTGGTCTATGCCCTCTGGGTATCGGGCCGTTACGACCTTTTGATCGAGGTGATCTTCGAAAGTGACGACGCTTTCCAAAACTTCCTGGAGCGTCATTGTTACGAGGCCAGCGACGTCGCCCAGATCGAGGTGATGAACGGTCTGGTCATGTTCAAGAATCAGTTCCTGTTGAAGGGAAGGGGGGCCGAGCCACGCAGCCCTTGAGCCCCGCCCACAACAAATCCCGATAAAACAAATCTCAACAAAACAAATCTGAGCAAAGTAAGGAGAGGTGACATGACCATTAAAGATCCACAGTCCATGAGCGAGGCCCTGCCGGATATCGAGCGGGTCCGGGACGCAAAGGCAAAGCTCGAGGAAGCGGGCGTCAAGTATATTCTATCGTGCTGGATTGACCTTTTCGGCGTCCCCAAAACAAAGCCGGTGCCGATTGGCGACTTCGAGCTGGTGTGCATGGGCAAGGGTCCTCAATTCGCGGTGCACTCCATTTCCTTCGTGCCGGAATTGGGCCCGGCGGATTCCGATCAGATCCCGGTGCCGGACCTGGATTCCTTGGTGATCTGCCCCTGGGACAAGACCTGCGCTTGGATGTTCGCCGACCTGTGGTGGGAGGATAAGCCCTATAATCTCTGCCCGCGCAGCACCTTGAAGCGCATCGTCCGGGAGACGGCCAAGCAGGGCTATGCCACCTTTGCCGGGATCGAGCCCGAATTCATCACCATGCGCTGGAAAGACGGCCAGCCGGTCAAGGCTTTCGACGACGATCCCTTGCCGGGCGAAGGCCTGCGCCCGCGCCGTCAGGCCTTCGGCTATGACGTGGAATACTCCATCGATTCCATGGGCTTCCTTGGCGAGCTGATCGACATCTTGGAGGAACTGGGCTGGAACCTGCACGACGTGGTGGCGGAAGGGGCCTATTCCCAGTTCGAACTGGATTTCCACTACACCGATGTGCTGGGCATGGCCGACCGCATGGTGTTCTTGCGGGTCCTGCTGAAGGAGATCGCCAAGAAGCACGGGATCTTTGCCACCTTCATGCCCAAGCCCACCACGGGCGATTGGCGTTCAGGTGCCCACATGAACGCTTCCATGCAGCGGATCGACAAGCCGGGGGTGAACGTGTTCGAGGGGCCGGACGGCAAATGGTCGCCGGAGGCTTTCAACGCGGTGGGCGGCCTGCTGCGCCACGGCGGGGCCTTGACCGCGATCGCCTGCTCGACGGTGAATTCCTATAACGGTTTGGTGCCCAAAGTGGGCGGCTTCGAAGGCGGCACCTTTACCTGGGCGCCCACCCACATGACCTATGGCTACAACAACCGTTCGGCCATGCTGCGCCTGCCGCAAAGCCGTTTCGCCATCGAGAACCGGGCCGCGGACATGTGCATGAATCCCTACTTGGGCCTGGGCATGACCGCCGCGGCCATGACCGAGGGCGTGGTGAACGGCTTCGAGGCCGGCGAGCCCTTGAACCTGGACCTCTATACCATGTCCGAGGACGACCTGCAGAAAACCGGCGCCCAGCGTTTGCCGCGGAACCTTTTGGAGGCCATCGAAATCCTGCGGGATGACGAGTTCGCCAAAAAGACCATCGGCGAGCAGATGCACCGTTCTTACTTGTCCTACAAGGTCGACGAGTGGGAGCGCTATCATCAAACCGTGACCGACTGGGAAGTGCAGGAGTACCTGCGTCTTTACTAGAGCAAAACGGCACTGGAACGGGAGGGCGGCATGACGGACCACGATGTTTTCGATTTGGGCGATGTGACGCTGCAATCGGGTGAGACCCTGCGGGCGGCCAAGCTGGCATACAAGACCTATGGCCGGTTGAACGCCCAAGGGGACAACGTGGTGGTCATGCCCACCTTCTATACCGGTACCCACGGCCGGAACGAGGGCTTCTTTGGGGCCGGGCGGGCCATCGATCCGGCCCGGCACTTCATCGTGTCGATCAATCTATTCGGCAACGGTATCTCTTCGTCGCCGAGTAATACGCCCGCGCCGCAGGATGGCCCCCGCTTTCCAAAGGTCACGTTTTTTGACAACGTGGCCTGTCAGCATCGTCTGCTGACCGAGCGCCTTGGCGTGCGAAAAATCGCCCTGGTGACCGGCTGGTCCATGGCCGGTTGCCAATCCTATCAGTGGGGTGCCCAGTACCCGGAGATGGTAAAAGCCATCCTGCCGTTTTGCGGCTCGGCTAAAACCTCGCCCCATAACTTTGTGTTCCTGGAAGGGGTGAAAGCGGCCCTTCAGGCGGATGCCGCTTGGAACGGGGGCGATTACACAGCGCCGCCTGAAGTGGGACTGAAGGCCTTTGGCCGGGTCTATGCGGGCTGGGCCTATTCCCAGACCTTTTACCGGGAGGGCCTTTTCAAGCGTCTGGGGTTCGAGACCGTGGAGGATTTCCTGCGCGACTGGGAGCAGGACCATCTGGGCTGGGACGCCAATGACCTGTTGGCCAAGTTATGGACCTGGCAAAAAGGGGACATTAGCGCCAACGCCCTCTATGACGGGGATTTTGCCGCGGCTCTGGGCGCCATAAAGGCGCGGACCATTGTCATTCCCTGTACCCAGGACCTTTATTTTCCGCCCGAGGACAATCGCCTGGAAGTGGCCCAAATGCCCCGGGCCGAACTGCGGGCCTACGATTCCCCTTGGGGGCACTGCGCCGCCTCGCCGGGGAATGACCCCGGCTTCACCGCCCATTTGGACCGGGCCATCGGGGAACTCCTGGCCGATTAACGCTGCTCGCCGTAGAGGCCGACGCCCGGCTCTCCCGCCAGGGAAATGCCCAGGCCGTTGATCAAACGGACCCAATAAGCAAAGCCGGCGCAGGCCTGGACGATTTCAAGAATTTGTCCGTCGTTCAGGCCTGCGTCGCGCAGGGGCTTGAGATCCTCCTCGACCATGGCATCGGGCTGGCGGGTCAGTTTTTGCGCATAGGCCATGATGGCCGCTTCCCGCGGGTCGAAGGGGCCGGAAAAGTCATCCCGCTCCATGGCCTCCATCATGGCCGCGCCGCGGGCCGGGTCGCCCAGCAGGTCCAGGAAGTTCCGCCCGTGGTGGGTGCGGGCATAGGTGCAATCGGCCTTGATGGCCACATAGGTGGCGACCATTTCATGGACCCATTTTTCCAAGGTGTTTTGCGGCGAGTGCAGCACCGCCTTGTAATGCTGATCGGCGGGCACCAAGGGCGCGGGCCTGAGGGAAAAGGCCTTATAGAGATTATAGCTCTTGCCGCCCGGTCCGCGCACCGCGTCATAGGCCGCGCTGAGTTCCGGGCCGGCGGCCTCGTCGTCAATGATCTCGATCCAACAGGGTTTTTCGCTCATGATGTCCCTTCCGCGTTTTGAGGTCGCCTCAGCTTGCCAAAAGCAAGGACGCCGTCAAGGGGCGATGGAACTGATTGTGGGACTTGACCACATTGTCGCTTGCTATAAACCGACAGGACCAGGCTTAGCCAACGAGGAGCGTGACCCCTGCCCAGGTTTTCCATCAATGTGAGCATCATGCTCACCCAGTATGACTTTTTGGACCGTTTCGCCGCGGCCGCTGATCTGGGGTTTCGCGGGGTGGACATTCAGTTTCCCTATGACCTGCCCGCGGACAAGATCGCCGCCAAGGCCGCGGCGGCGGGGGTTGAGGTGGTGCTGCATAACCTGCCCCAAGGCAAGGTGGACCCAAAGGACCCGGAGCGCAGCGAGATGGGCATTGCCGCCCTGCCGGGCCGCAGCGCCGAGTTCCGCGACGGGGCCCGCCGCGCTTTGCACTATAGCCGGGACATGGGCAACCGGCGGGTCAATATCCTGGCGGGCATTGTGCCCCAAGCGGCGGCGCCAGAAAATGTCTGGCGTACTCTGCGCGACAATGTCGCCTTTGCTGCCGAGCTGTTTGCTGCCGACGGCCTGACGGTCATGGTCGAACCGGTTAACGGCCGGGACCGGCCGGGCTTCGCCTTGCAAACCAGCGAGGACGCGGTACGCCTGATCAATGCCGTGGGGGCGCCCAACCTGAAGATCCAATTTGACCTCTACCATCGGCAGATCATGCAAGGCGATCTCATTCCGGGGCTGGAACGGCACTTGCCGGAGATTGCCCACATTCAATTCGCCGATACGCCCGGCCGGCATCAGCCGGGCACGGGCGAGATCAATTTTTTGTCCGTCTTCAAGGCCATCGACCGCCTGGGCTATGACGGCTGGGTCGGGGCCGAGTACCTTCCCACCGGCCGCTTGGAGGATTCCTTGGACTGGGTCCGGTGGGCGGAGGCTTGATGGTGCGATGAGCGGTGCCGACGTTCCATCCGGTTCCGATCAAATCGGCCAACGGTGCTCGATACCGGGATAGAAGGTATAGGGGCGGGCCAGGCGCGGAACATCCCCATGGGCGACGCCGATATCCTTCAACATCTCGTCGGAAAGGGGGGCCAGTGCCTTTAGGGTCCCGTTTTCCCGCTTCTTTTCCGCTCGGCGCTGTCGAAAACGGGTAAGCCAGCCGGCGTCTTTTGGAATCGTGTGGAATGGCGCGTTGGTCAAGGCCAGGTCATACACATAACTGCTGATCATGGTCGTTTCTCTTCTTCTTACGGGAAGGATTGTGTGATGGCTTTCAGATAGGGGTTTCTCCTTGTCGGTGGATTTCCGGCTGGTTAAGCCCCATTCAGAAATCCCGTTTGCCGCGATTTCCATTGCCCCGGGTTTTTTGCCTGGAATCGGTGCCGGCGATCTCAATTGCCCGATCAGCTGGCGCAGTGGCCCAAGAGTCGCGCTTAAGGACGCGTTTAAGATTGGGGAGAATCGGTGGCCGGGCAGCATAGTCCAAATTGGTGAAATGCGCCTGGATTCCTGCACGGTAGCAAATTTTTTAAGTAAATCTGAATATGTTACCAGAGAGAAAGCCCATATATACTGAAATTAACGGAATTTTTGTCCATTTTTAAGGTAAAGCAAAGTCTCAATGGAACCGCCTTTAGACTTTGAAATTAAACCAACTTACGACTGGGGCGTTCGGGCCTTTTCCGTCGTCAAGAACCGCTTGGGCGTCAACATCCGGTTTCATCACGACGAAGGCCAGATCGAAAGCGGTCAGATCTTTTTGTTCAATCATTTTGCCCGTTTCGAGACGGTCATCCCCCAATACCTGATTCACCGCCAAACCGGGGCCTATTGCCGCTGTGTGGCGACCCATGAGCTGTTCAAAGGCAGTGATTCCTTCACCAAACTACTTTTGGGGGTCGGCGCGGTCCCCAACAACATGCCGGGCCTGCTGCCGTTTCTGGCGGCGGAGATCCTGCGCGGCCGCAAGGTGATCGTTTTCCCCGAAGGCGGGCAGGTCAAGGACCGGCGGGTGGTTAACGAAAAGGGCCAGATCCGGGTTTATTCGCCCACGGCCCAGGAAATGCGCAAACACCACAAAGGGGCCGCGGTGATCGCCCTGACCCTGGAGATTTTCAAAAAACGCATCCTCTCGGTGCATGAGGCGGGCGATCAGGAAAGGATAGATCGCTGGGTGAAGGCCCTGGAGCTGGAAGATGCTGGGGCTTTGATCGAGGCGGCGCAAAAGCCCACCTACATCGTGCCCGCGAACATCACCTTTTTTCCCTTGCGCATCAGCGACAACATCCTGCGCCGCTCGGCCGATTTTTTCGCCAAGGGCATGAAGCAGCGCTACATCGAGGAATTGGTGATCGAGGGCAATATCCTCTTTAAAAACACGGACATGGACATTCGCCTGGGCAACCTGATCCCGCCGAATGTGGTGTGGCGCTGGTGGGACCGCCTGCTGCTGGCCCGCATGTTCAACCGCATCGATTCCCTGGAAGATCTCTTTGCCCTGAGGCGCGAATCGGGCCTGTGGGTCGATCGTTTGGTTTCCATGTGCGTCAGCCGGGAAACGGACCGCCTGCGCGATATCTACATGAAGGAGATCTACTCCAACATCACCATCAACTTGGGTCACCTGGCCTCTCAGCTCATTCTGCATTTGATCGAGACGGGTCAGAAAGAGGTGGTGCAAGCCGAGTTCCACCGCCTTTTGTATCTGGCCATCAAGTCTCTTCAGGAAGACAAAAGGGTGCACCTGCATCCGACCATCGCCGATCCGGCCCGTTACGGCGGTTTGCTCGATGGCGGCTGCGCGGACCTGGATGCTTTTTTTAAGCTGGGCGGCGATGCGGAACTGCTGGGCCAGGCCGATGACCGTTACCTGTTTCTGCCCAAGCTGCTGGAGGAACAGGGCTTCCACAAGGTGCGGCTGGAAAACCCCATCCTGGTCTACGCCAACGAGGCCACCCCCGTTCGCGGTGTGCACAGAGCGGTGCGGGCGGCGTGCAAGGATGCCCAGCGGGTGGACGCGGCGGCCCTGGCATTGCTGCGCTTTGATGACGAACTGCGGGATGCGGAAGCGCGCCGGGCCGATTATGGCGACGAGCGCTACCAAGAGATCAACGAGAAGCAAACGGCGGGACAAAGCGGAGACCCGTTTTTTCTGCTGCCCAAGGAAAAAAAGAGCTTGGGTGTTTTGTTGATCCACGGGTTTCTGGCTTCGCCCGCGGAGGTGCGCGGCTTTGGCCATCAGCTGGCCGCTCAAGACTATCCCGTGCTCGGCGTGCGCTTGGCCGGCCATGGGACGTCGCCCTGGGATTTGCGGGAAAGATCGTGGAACGACTGGTTGGACTCCGTGCGTCGGAGCTACGATATCCTAAAATCCATTTGCGATCGGGTGGTCATGGTCGGTTTTTCGACCGGCGGAGCCTTGGCTCTCATTCACGCGGCCAGCAAGCCCTCCGGCCTGGCGGGCGTGGCCTCGGTTGCCGCGCCCTATAAGCTGCGCAACAAGAACCTGGTGTTCGTGCCCCTGGTGCACGGCGTCAACCGCCTGGCCTCCTGGGTGCCTACGGTGGAAGGGGTCATGCCGTTCCGTCCCAACAAGCCGGAAAACCCTGACATCAACTACCGTCATATTCCCGTGCGCGGCCTTTACGAACTGCGCCTGACCATTGACGAGATGATCCGGCTTTTGCCCGAGGTGACCTGCCCGACCCTTTTGGTGCAAGGCAGCGACGATCCCGTGGTGGAGCCCAAGT
The DNA here is from genome assembly GCA_028280915.1 of Kiloniellaceae bacterium. Taxonomy (GTDB): domain Bacteria; phylum Pseudomonadota; class Alphaproteobacteria; order Kiloniellales; family Kiloniellaceae; genus JANQKX01. Next base: position 11,864 of record JANQKX010000141.1, on the reverse strand, counting down.
CGGCCAAGCTGATTCAGGCCAAGCTGAAAAAGGCCCCCAGTTCCCTGGCCTTTGTACCCTCGGACCGGCACGGCATCCTGCACGGCGATGTGGGGGAGACCCGCCATCGGGTAGAAAGCTTCTTAAACGAACTGGCCAGCGAAAACGATCCGGTGGAAATGGAGGTCGCGCCGGCATCGCCGGAAGCCGCCGAACCGCAAGTCCCGCCCCATCAACACGAAGATCTGCCCCGGGCGGCTGTCCAACTTGGCCCCACGTGATGAGCAGAGCCACAACACCATTGGAGTGAAACAGGATGAAAAACGTCGTCATCGCGGGGTATGCCCGTTCTCCCTTTACCTTTGCCAACAAGGGGGAGATGACCAAGGTCCGCCCGGACGATTTGGCGGCGCAGGTCGTGGCCGGCTTGATCAAAAAAACCGGTGTGCCGGTAGGGGATCTGGAAGATCTCATCCTGGGTTGCGCCTTTCCGGAAGGCGAACAAGGCCTCAACATGGCGCGCCTGGTGGGTTTTATCGCCGAGCTGCCCCTATCGGTGGCCGGTACCACGGTGAACCGCTTTTGCGGCTCTTCCATGCAGGCCATTCACATGGCGGCGGGCGCCATTCAAATGGGGGCCGGCGAGGTCTTTATCTGCGCCGGGGTGGAGTCCATGACCCGGGTGCCCATGATGGGCTTCAACCCGCTGCCCAACCCAGACCTCTATGAGCGCTATCCCCAGGCCTACATGTCCATGGGCGAGACCGCTGAAAACGTGGCGCGGGATTGCCAAATCACCCGGGCCGCCCAGGAGGCCTTTGCCGTCGAAAGTCACGCCAAGGCCAGCGCGGCCCAATCCCAGGGGCGCCTCAGCGATGAGATCGTGGCCATCAAGAGCAACGGCGGCTGGGTGGAGCAGGACGGCTGCATTCGCGCCGGCACCACCGCCGAGGGACTGGCCGAGTTGAAGCCCGCCTTCGACGAACAAGGCACGGTGACCGCCGGCACCTCCTCGCCGCTGACCGACGGGGCCGCGGCCACCTTGGTGTGCAGCGAGGCCTATGCCGAAGCCAAGGGTCTGGCACCCTTGGCCCGCATCAAGTCCATCGCCGTGGCCGGTTGCAAGCCCGAGGTGATGGGCCTGGGGCCGGTGGCGGCCTCCAACAAGGCCCTGGAGCGGGCCGGTCTCGGTGGCGCTGACATCGACATTGCCGAACTGAACGAGGCCTTTGCCTCCCAGTGCCTGGCTTGTTTGCGGGACCTGGATCTGAAAAACGCCGCGATCAACGTGGATGGCGGCGCCATTGCCCTGGGCCATCCCCTGGGGGCCACTGGCGCGCGCATTACCGGCAAGGCGGCCCAACTGCTGGCGCGGGAAAAGGGACGCTATGCCCTGGCCTCCCAGTGCATCGGCGGCGGCCAAGGCATTGCAACGGTGTTGGAGGCGGTCCATTGAGCATGCCTGTTTCGGAAATAAAAAAAGTCGGCGTCATCGGCGCCGGTGTCATGGGTGCGGCCATCGCGGCCCACATGGCCAATGGCGGCGTGGACGTGGTTTTGCTGGACATCGTCCCCGAGGGGGCCGAGGACCGCAACGTGATCGCCGCCTCGGCCATCCAGAAGCTGTTGAAGACCCAGCCCGCGGCCTTGATGCATAAATCCTTTGCCAGGCGCATCGTGCCCGGCAATCTGGAGGACCACCTGGACAGGCTGGCCGACTGCGATTGGATTGTCGAGGCGGTCATCGAGCGCTTGGACATCAAGCAGGATCTTTATCGCAAGATCGCGGCGGTGCGGCGCCCCGGTGCGGTGATTTCCTCGAACACCTCCACCTTGCCGCTGCATCGCTTGACCGAGGGTCTGCCCCAGGACTTGTGCCAGGATTTTCTGATCACCCACTTTTTCAATCCGCCCCGCTACATGCGTCTGCTGGAAATCGTCGCCGGCCCCACGGCGCGGCCCGAGACGGTGGAAAAGGTACGGGCCTTCGCCGATGAGCGCCTGGGCAAGGGCGTGGTCATGTGCAAGGACACGCCCGGCTTCATCGCCAACCGCATCGGGATCTTCTGGCTGCAGTGTGCCGTGGTGACCGCCATGGAGCAAAACCTGCCCATTGAGGAGGCGGACGCGGTGATCGGCCGGCCCCTGGGTATCCCCAAGACCGGCGTCTTTGCCCTCTTGGACATGGTGGGCCTGGACCTGATGCCCCATGTGCTGGGGTCCATGGCCGAGAGTTTGCCCACCGAGGATCCCTTCCACGCCATCTATCAGGAACCCGCGCTGATCAAAAAGCTGATCGCCGACGGCTATACGGGGCGCAAGGGCAAGGGCGGCTTTTACCGCCTCAACCGGGACGGGGGTGGCAAGGTCAAGGAAGCCTTGGACCTATCCAGCGGCGACTACCGGGTCTCGGAAAAGCCCAAGCTGGCTTCCGTGGCGGCGGCCAAAAAGGAGGGGCCGCGCGCCCTTTTGGCCCACGATGACCGCAGCGGCCGTTATGCCTGGAGCGTGATGTCCCGGACCCTGGCCTATGCGGCGTCGCTGGTGCCCGAGATCTCCGATGATATCCCGGCGGTGGATGAAGCCATGCGCCTGGGCTTCAACTGGGACATGGGCCCCTTCGAGCTGATGGACAAGATCGGGCCCGCTTGGTTTGCCCAGCGCCTGGAAGCAGACGGGCAGAAGGTGCCGTCCCTGTTAAAGGCGGCGGGCGAGGGGACATTTTACCAAGACCAAAACGGCCGGCTGACCGCCTTCGGCACCGACGGTGCCTACCATCCGGTCAAACGCCCGGCGGGCGTGCTGCTGCTCGCCGATATCAAGCGGGGCGCGGCGCCCGTGGCGGGCAATGGCTCGGCCAGCCTGTGGGACGTGGGCGACGGGGTGCTGTGCCTGGAGTTTCACAGCAAGATGAACTCCCTGGATTTCAAGATTCTCTTTCTGCTGCGCAAGGCTCTTAAGCTGGTGCCCCAGGGCTACCGCGGCCTGGTTGTTTACAACGAAGGCAGCAATTTTTCCGTTGGCGCCAACATCGGTCTTTTACTGATCGCCGCCAAGGTCAAGGCCTGGTTCCTGGCGGAATGGATGGTGCGCTTGGGCCAGAACACCTATCGGGACATGAAGTACGCGCCTTTCCCCGTGGTGGTGGCGCCCTCCGGCATGGCGCTCGGCGGCGGCTGCGAGATGATGCTTCACGCCGACGGGGTGCAGGCTCATGGGGAAACCTATTGCGGCCTGGTGGAAGTGGGCGTGGGCGTGGTGCCGGGTTGGGGCGGCTGCAAGGAAATGCTGTGGCGCTGGGCCAAGAGCAAGAAGCGCCCCGGCGGCCCCATGCCGCCGGTGATCAAGAGCTTCGAGACCATCAGCATGGCTCAGGTGGCCAAGTCCGCCCACGAGGCCAAGGACCTCTTGTTCCTGCGCCCGGAGGACGGGATCACCATGAACCGGGACCGCCTGCTGGCCGGTGCCAAGGCCAAGGTGCTGGCCCTGGCCGAGGGATACACCCCGCCGGCGCAAGAGACCATCCAGCTGCCGGGCCGCTCGGCCCTGGCGGCCATGCAGATGGCGGTGGACGGTTTTATGAAAAATGGCAAGGCACTGCCCCACGACGGCGTGGTGAGCAAGGGCTTGGCCCGGGTGCTTAGCGGCGGTGACACGGACGTGACCGAGACGGTGAGCGAACGGGAGATCTTGGATCTGGAGCGCTCGGTCTTCATGAAGTTGGCCCGGCATCCCGACTCTATCGCCCGGGTGAGCCACATGCTAAAAACCGGTAAGCCGTTACGGAACTAAACTTTTTCTTCAGGTAGGAGCCAGCCCTTTGCCAACGGTGTTGTTTTTCCTTGGCGTGATTTTTTTCTTCGCTCTGCTTTATCTGGGCCGTGGCTTTGTGGCCTGGGTCGGGGTGGGCATTTGCTGGCTGGCCGCCTGGGCAACCGCGGGTATCGGCTCACCCGTGTTGTTCGTGGCGGTTGCCTTGCTCTTGGCGGCGGCCGCCTTGTTTTTCGCCGCCAAGTCCTTCCGGCAAAAATACCTCTCGGCGCGTCTTTTGAAGTTCGCCCGTGGGCAGCTGCCGGAAATGGGGGACACGGAACGCATCGCCATGGAGGCGGGCACCGTATGGTGGGACGGGGATCTCTTTTCCGGCGCGCCCGATTGGCGCAAGCTCTTCGCCTTCAAGCCGCGCCTTTTATCCGACAAGGAACGGGCCTTTTTGGACGGCCCGGTGGAAGAGCTGTGCCGCCTGGTGGACGACTGGCAGATCGCCCAGGACCGGGGACCCTCGCCGGAGGTTTGGGACTTCCTGAAAAAGCACAAGTTTTTTGGCATGATCATTCCCGAGTCCTATGGCGGCTTGGGGTTCTCCGCCATCGCCCATTCGGCGGTGGTGGCCAAGGTGTCCAGCCGCAGCGTGGCCACGGCCACCACCTTGATGGTGCCCAACTCCCTGGGCCCCGCCGAGCTGCTGCTGCATTATGGTACGGAGGATCAACGCAAGTACTTCCTGCCCCGCTTGGCGAGCGGCGAGGAGATTCCCTGTTTCGCCCTGACTGGGCCGGAAGCGGGCAGCGACGCGGCGGCGACGGAAAGCACGGGCGTGGTGGCCGAGGGGTCGTTTCAGGGCCAGAAGGTCCTGGGCATCCGGCTGAATTGGCGCAAGCGCTATATCACCCTGGCGCCGGTGGCGACGGTGATCGGCCTGGCCTTTCGCCTGCAGGACCCCGACGGCCTGCTCGGCGGCGAGGCGGATCTGGGTATCACCTGCGCCTTGATCCCGGCGGGCCTGCCGGGCATCGACATCGGCCAGCGCCACGACCCCATGGGCGTGCCTTTCGCCAACGGGCCCATCTTCGGCAAGGATGTCTTCGTGCCCCTGGATTTTGTCATCGGCGGGCAGGCCGGCGTGGGCCAGGGCTGGAAGATGCTGATGGAATCCTTGGCGGTGGGACGTTCCATTTCCTTGCCGGCCCTTTCGGTGGGCGCGGCTCAATTGGCCACCCGGGTCACCGGCGCCTATGGCGCCGTGCGCGAGCAATTCGGCCGGCCCATCGGCCAGTTCGAGGGAGTGGAGGAGCCCTTGGCCCGGATCGGCGCCCTCACTTACATGATGAACGCGGCGCGGGTTCTGACCTGTGCCGCCGTGGACGGGGGCGAAAAGCCGGCGGTGCTCTCGGCCATCGTGAAGGCCTACCTGACCGATACCATGCGTCATATTGTCAACGACGCCATGGACGTGCGCGGCGGGGCGGCCATTTGCCGCGGGCCCAACAATATCCTGGGCCGGGGCTTCATCGCCATTCCCATCGGTATCACGGTGGAAGGCTCCAACATCCTGACCCGCTCCATGATTGTCTTCGGCCAAGGGGCGGTGCGTTGCCACCCCTATCTCCAGGCGGAGATGGCGGCTTTGGCCGACGATGATCTGGCCCGTTTTGACCAGGTCATCTTTCAGCATTTGAACTTCTTGGGGCAAAACTTCGCCCGTGCCCTGGTGCTGGGGGTGACTGGCGGCCGGGTGACCCAGGTGCCCGGCGCGGGGCGCTTCGGCCGCCAACTGCAGCATTTCACCCGGCTGTCCAGCGCCTTCGCCCTTCTGGCCGATGTGACCGTGATCACCATGGGCGGGGCGCTGAAGCGGAAGGAAAAGATCTCCGGCCGCATGGCCGACGCCCTGGCCTGGCTTTATCTGGGCTCGGCCACCTTGAAACGTTTTTACGATGCGGGCCAGCCCAAGCTGGAGGAAAAGGTCATGACCTGGGCCTGCGAGCGAGCCCAGTGGGAGGTGCAGCAGGCCCTTTTGGCGGTGCTGCGCAACTTCCCCAATCGGATCGTGGCGGCCCTTTTGTACGTGGCGATTTTCCCCCTGGGTCCCCGGTACAAGCCGCCCTCGGACCACCTGGGTGGCGAAGTGGCGCAGGCCCTTTTGGGGGTGAGCGAGCTGCGGGACCGCCTGACCGGGGACATCTTCGTGCCCCGCGACGAGGACAGCGGCCTGGCCCGCTTGGAATCAGCCTTGCTCACCATCACCGAGGCGGCGCCGGTGGCTCAGAAGATCCGGGCGGCCCGGCGTGACGGGAAGATCAAAAGCCGCACTGCGGCCGAGCAAATCGAGGAAGCCCGGGCCAGCGGCCTCATCCGCCCCGATGAGCACGCCCGTATTTTGGCTGCCCATGAGGCTCGCGACGGGGCGATCCAGGTTGATGCCTTCCCACCGCGGGTGTATGTGAACCTAAAAGGATAATTCCAGGTTCGCGCCATGCTTTCCACGCCCCGTGCCACCCGTGGCATGATTTCCACGCCCCACCATTTGGCCTCCACCGCCGGGCTTGCCGTCTTGCGCGACGGCGGGAACGCGATTGAAGCCATGGTGGCCGCCGCGGCGACCATCGCCGTGGTCTATCCCCACATGAACAGTTTGGGTGGTGATGCCTTTTGGCTCATCTCGCCGCCGCGAGGCGAGCCCATCGCCATCGCGGCTTGCGGCGGGGCGGGGCAAAATGCCACGCCCGCGTTCTATGCTCAACAGGGCCAAGAGACGGTGCCCTATCGCGGCCCCTTGGCGGCCAACACGGTGGCCGGGCTGGTCGGCGGCTGGCAGGCGGCCTTGACCCTGAGCGAGGAGATGGGCGGGCGCCAACCCGTGGCGCGCCTGTTGGCAGAGGCGATCCATTATGCCGCCCAGGGCTTTCCGGTAAGCCAAAGTCAAGCCCAGATTACCGCCGCCAAACGGGACGAACTCCAGTCGGTACCAGGCTTTGCCGAGACCTATCTCAAGGACGGTGCGGTCCGGGAGACCGGAGAGATTTTTCGCCAGCCCCGCTTGGCGGAAAGCCTGAGCGCCTTGGCGGAGCGTGGCCTGGATGATTTTTATCGCGGCGATCTGGCGCGCAGTCTGGCCGGGGATCTGGACAGGCTGGGCAGTCCGGTCACCCTGGACGACCTCAATCGCTTCGCGGCCCAGCGGGTCGCGCCACTCAGCGTGGATCTGCGCCACGCGCGCCTTTTTAACCACCCGCCGCCGACCCAGGGCGTGGCCTCCTTGATGATCCTGGGGATTTTCGACCGGCTTGGGGTGACCTCTCCTGAAGGCGCCGACTTTGTCCACGCCTTGGTGGAGGCGGGCAAGCTGGCCCACCGCTACCGCAATGATCAGGTCAGCGACCCGGCCCACCACGACGGCCGGCCCGCGGAGGCCTTGACGCCCGAGGCCTTGGCGCGGGCGGCAGGCCGGATTTCCTTTGACAAGGCCGTCCCGTGGGATGACCCGGCGGTGCCCGGCGATACGGTCTGGCTAGGGGCGGCGGACGCCTCCGGCTTGGTGGTCAGCTACATCCAGAGCATTTTTTGGGAGTACGGCTCGGGCGTGGTGTTGGAAGACAGCGGCATCCTGTGGCAGAATCGGGGCGCCAGCCTGACCGTCGCGCCCGGCTCCTTTCATGAAATTCGCCCCGGCCGTAAGCCCTTCCATACCTTGAATCCCGCCTTGGCCCGCTTCGGCGACGGCCGGGTCATGGCCTATGGCGCCATGGGCGGGGAGGGGCAGCCTCAATTCCAATCCGCCATCTTCGGCCGTTACGGGTTTTTCGACGTGCCCCTGCAAGAGGCGGTGACCGCGCCCCGCTGGCTCCTGGGCCGCACCTGGGGCTCGGACAGCCATAGCCTGAAGCTGGAGGATCGATTCGATCCAGATGTGATCGATCGCTTGCGCCAGCTGGGCCATCGGATCGAGCTTGTGGCCCCCTTCGACGAATTGGCCGCCGGTCATGGCGGGGCGGTGGTGCACTGGCCCAACGGCCTCTTGGAAGGCGCGGCCGACCCGCGCAGCGACGGCCTGGCGGCCTGTTTTTAGGTTGCCCGTCTTGGGACGGGAATCGTGGGAAGAGTCACCATCGAAACCGGTCTTCAGGACCTGGTGGCCCCTTTAGCTTGCCAGACTCCGACAATAATTGCTTAGAACAGGTGAAAAGGTGTATAGTTTCCTAGATTTATCAGCTTTACCATTAACCTTTACGGGGTAGGGATTTAGACCAGTTGGACCAATATTTCTTTCGATTTCATTTGAATCTTTTATTTTAGGGCCGCAACAATGGGCAAGATTGGTTAATAAAGCTGTCCGTTCCCATGCGTGGCCAAGGGCTGGAGTATGTATCGAGAGCATTTCGGGATAACGGAAAAGCCGTTCTCCATTACGCCAGATCCTCGATATCTTTACATGAGCAAGGGCCACCAAGAGGCGCTGGCCCATCTTTTGTATGGTATCGGGGAAGGGGGCGGTTTTGTGCTGCTCACCGGCGAGGTGGGCACAGGCAAGACCTCTCTTTGCCGCTGCTTGCTCGAGCAGATGCCCGAGCATGTGGATCTGGCCCTGATCTTGAATCCGCGCCTCAGCGACGTGGAGTTGATCGCCACCATTTGCGATGAGCTGGGCATTTCCTATGCCAAGGAGGAGATCAGCCTAAAATACCTGACCGACACCCTGAACAGCTACCTGCTGGAGACCCATGCCCAGGGGCGCCAGGTGGTGGTCATGATCGACGAGGCGCAAAACCTGGACCCGCAGGTACTGGAGCAGATCCGGCTGTTGACCAACCTGGAAACGGACAAAAAAAAGCTGCTGCAGATCATACTGGTGGGCCAGCCCGAGCTGTTGGAGATCCTCAACCGTAAGGACCTGCGCCAGCTGCAGCAACGGGTCACCGCCCGTTTCCACCTCACACCCCTCAACAAGCAAGAAACCACCGCCTATATCCACTATCGGCTGTCGGTGGTGGGCCTGCGCCAGGATCTGTTCAGTCAAAAGGCCATCGACGGCATCTATAAGGCAAGCGGCGGCGTGCCCCGCCTGATCAACGTGATCGCCGACCGCTGCCTGCTGGGGGCTTTCGCCCAGCACAGTTTTCACGTGGACAAAAAGATCATGCAGCGGGCGGCCGAGGAGATCGCCGGCTTTGCCCCGGAAAAAGCCAAGTCCCGCCGCTGGCAGGCGGCGGCGTTCGGCGGCGGGGCCGTGGCGGCGGTCTTCGTTTTGTTTTTGACCTATGGCATCGCCGAGAACCGCCTGGAGATCATTCTCGATCCGTCGGGTAGATCGGCTTCATCCGACACTGAAGCGGGGGCGGAAAAGCCCGCCGCGGCCCTGGCGGAAACCGTCGATGAGGGCCAGCCGACGCAAGCGGCCCAGGGCACAGATACGCAAAACGAAGGCCAACAGGTGGCGGCCGTCGACCCGGAGCCGTCAGACAGTGACATCGTGGCCGGTGAAATCGCGTCAGGTGATATGGCGTCAGGTGCCAGTGCCGCGGTGCCTGTCTTGAATGACGCAAAAGAGTCGGAACCGGCGCCGCTAGGCCTGGATGGCCTGTTGAAAAGCGGCGCCATGGACCAGAGCCTGCAACTGGCCTTGCAGCGCTTGTTCGAGCTTTGGGGCCGGGACTATGCGGCGGCGGCGGATGTGTCGCCTTGCGAGCTAGCCCAGCGCCAGGGCTTGCAGTGCTACCGCAGCGACAACGGCTGGTATGGACTTGAAAACCTCAATCGGCCGGCCCTGATCGGGCTCACGGAGGACGATGGACGCCAGGTCTATGGTTTGGTCACCAAGCTGGACGGGGACGCGGTGCGGCTGGAAATCGAGGGCCGCATTCTCAATTCCACCACCCGCCAGGTTTCCAAGCATTGGGCCGGCGACTATATGGTGTTTTGGCAGCCGCCGCCGGACTTTAGCCGCTCCTTGCAGATCGGCGCTTCGGGCCCTGACGTGGCCTGGTTAAAGGAACGCATGGCGGAAGCCCGGCCGGCCAGCAAGTTGGATGCGCCCTTGAACGCCTTTGATCAAAGCCTGCACGATTCGGTGGTCGCCTTTCAGACCGCCAATTCCGTGCGCGCCGACGGGGTGGTGGGCGCGCGCACGATCATTCACTTGAATTCGGAATCGCCGGACCTGAAGGTGCCGCTGCTCCGCCAAGACGGGTCTTAGGGGCAGGGACATGTCATATATCCTCAAAGCGCTGAAAAAATCCCAGCAGCAGCGGGAACTGGGGCAGGTGCCGACCCTCAAGACCAGTTTGGACCCGCTGCCCGACTCGCCCCGCAAGGGGCGCCTCTTGCCCATTCTGAGCGTGGCGCTGGTCAGCATCGTGGTGGGGGCGGGCGCCGTCTGGGCCTGGAAGCAGTGGCCGCTGGACATGGATAGCCTTGCCTTTACCAAGGGCGGCGAGGAAGCCCCCGTTCGGGCATCGGACTCTGCTGCACGTGACAGCGGCGTGGCGCAGTCGGCCGGCGCGTCGCTCCCAACCCAGCCAGTACCCCCACAACCCGCGGCAACGCAAGACGACCGGAATCAAGAGCGCAGCCAGGGCCAACAACTGGCGGCTCAGACCGGGGGACAAGCGGATGGAACCTCGTCATCGGCTACGGCGGCGGCCAGCACAAGCCTGATCCAGTCCCTTTCCCAGCCGGAGCGTTCACCCGACTTCGTGGCCGCCCCCGAAGAAGCCCCTGCGGCAGAGGAGAGTGAAGCGGCAAGGGAAAACTCACTTTCTGAAGAGAGCGGATCGGAAGACAACCGAACCGAAGGCGTTTCGGTAGCGCGGAACGCTGAGTCCGAGGCTGTGCCTTCCGAGGCCCAGGCCGCCGCGGATGTGGCTGTTGATGGTTCGGGCGCAAGTGTGGCAGAGACGGCGGCGGCGCTTGAGCCGGCTGCCCAGGAGGACGAAACCCAGGTGGCGGTACCGGCCACGACAAGCCAAGTCGCCGCTCAAGACGTGCCGGACCCGGCCGCGGTTCAAGATGGCGCAATCGAAGATGGGGCGGCTCAAGATGTTCCGGTGCAGGAGGTTGCCTCCCTGCCGCCTCCATCGGCCGAGGAAGACGCCGGTGTTCAACCCTTGGCCAGGCCGCCCAAGGCCAAGCCTTTGGTGCTGCTCGATCCGCCCAGCTATCCGCCGACTCCTGAACCGGAGCGCCCAGCCCAGTCGGCCGCCGCGGAAAACCAGGTGGCGGCGATCCAACCACCCTCCGGTGACGAGACGGCTGTCACCGAGGAAACTTCCGCGGCACCGGCGCCTGTGGACAGCGAGTTTCATAGCGTGCCTCACTTCAAATCCATGCCGCGGCACTTCCAGTTAAGTGTCCCGGAAATGAAGATCACCCTGCATGTCTACGACGCCATACCGGCGCGCCGCTTCGTGCGCATCAATCGGCAAAAGTATTTTGAAGGGGAACAGGTGGCCTCGGGCCTGACCTTGGACGCCATCACACCGGACGGTTTGGTCATGTCCTATGACGGGCAACAGTTTTGGATCGAATCCTTGTGAACCATGGTGGCATCGGCGGTGCGGGAAGGATAGGCGGCCGTGAGCGAAAAAAATCTCTGCCAGGTTTCGCTGTTCAGCGAACTGGACGAATCCGAGCGACAACGGGTCGAAGGCCAGTGCAGTTGGCGCTGGGTGCGCAGCGGCCAACAGATCGTGCGGGCCGGCAGCCCCAGCAGGGAAGTCTTTTTTGTCGTCGAGGGCCGGGTCCACGTGGTGAACTTTTCCCTCTCCGGCAAGGAAGTGGTGTTTGCCAGCCTGGGCCCGGGCAGCTGCTTCGGCGAGCTGGCGGCGATCGACGGCAATCCCCGCTCGGCCAGCGTGGTGGCGGCGGAAAAGACCTTTATCGCCGTCCTGCCGTCGTCCCGTTTCCTCGACCTTTTGCAGCGCCGGGTTGAGGTAACCTTTAAGGTGCTGGACCGCTTGGCGCGTATGGTGCGGAGCGGCGATGCGCGCATCATGGAGTTGAGCACCCTGGCCGCGTCACAGCGGGTTTATGCGGAGATCCTACGCATGGCGGTGCCCGACGCGGCGGTGCCGGGCCTTTGGGTGGTGCGCCCCCTGCCGCCCCTGCGG
>JANQKX010000080.1 GCA_028280915.1 Kiloniellaceae bacterium | reverse complement strand
AGGTGGCGCAGGCGCGCCGGAAACTGAAGCGGCCGGGATCCGGCATCAAAACTTCTTGAGCGCCATCGATTGGCCTTGGTCCCGGAGGCGAGCCATTACCGGTCTGCGCTGTTCACCATTTTTTTGGCGTCGCCGGGTGTTTGCAAGTGTCCGCCCAAACGGTGACGCAATGCCCAGGCCAATTGATGGATGTTGAAGGGCTTTTGCAGCAAGTGGTTTTTGGCCTCCAGCTCGAGGAATTCGGGCAGGATCGCGTGAGCGTTACCGGACATATAGAGCACCGGGAGGTGGGGATTAATGTCCCGCGCGGCCGCCGCCAGGTCCATACCGTTCATCACTTCGGGCAAGACAACATCGGTGAGCAATATGTCGATTTCCGGGCAGCTGCGGATGTGCTCCAAAGCCTGCGCCGTGGTGGAAGCGGACAGGGTCAGGTAGCCTAAAGAATCGAGCATGTTTATGACCAGTTTGCGCACATCTCCGTCGTCTTCGACCACGAGCACCGTTTCGCCTTTGCCCCGGGCCACGGCCGTGTTGGCCTTTTGCTCTTGGTCCATCGAGATACCCAAAAAGCGCGGCAAGGTGAGCTTGATCGTCGTCCCCTGCCCAAGGGTGCTTTCGATGGAGAGGTGGCCGCCGGACTGTTTGGCAAATCCGTAGACCATGGACAGGCCGAGGCCGCTGCCTTCGCCAACTTGTTTGGTGGTGAAGAAGGGCTCGCAGGCTTTGTCGATGACGTCCTGGCTCATGCCCATGCCCGTGTCGGCAACCGACAAGGTCACATAGGCGCCCGGTGCAACCCCGTGCTCAAAGGCCAATGGGGATTTTTTGGTCACCTTGGTGTTCTCGCCGGTAATGGAGAGCTCTCCGCCATCTTTCATGGCATCCTTGGCGTTGATCACCAGGTTCAAAAGCGCGCTTTCCAGCTGGGAAGGATCGCACAGGCAGTCCCATAGCTCCCGCTCCACATTGACGGATACATGGATCGACGGACCCAGGCTGCGGCGAATGAACTCCATCAAACCGTCGACCAAATGGCTGGCATCCACCCGCTCGGGATTGAGGGACTGTTTTCTGGAAAAGGCCAAGAGCTGATTGGACAGGGTGGCCCCTCGGTTACAGGCTCTGATGGAGGGCTTTATGAGATCCCTGATGGGATCATCCTTGGGCAAGAGATGCATGGTCAGTTCCAAATTGCCATGAACAATTGCCAATAGATTGTTGAAATCATGAGCAATGCCGCCGGTGAGCTGCCCCAGCACCTCCATTTTCTGCGCCTGGCGCAGCTGTTCCTCGGCCAGCCGCTGCTCCGTTACGTCCTGCACGGTGCCCCGGTAACCGATCAATTCCCCGCCCGGGCTGAAATAGGGTTTGCAGGTCACTTGAAGACTGCGGACGTCTTCATTGTTGCGGATAATACGGTAGCCGAAAGAAAACGGACCCGGGTTTTCCCGCATTTCTTGGGCAATTTGTTCATAGTGGTGCCGGTCGTCGGGATGAATCTTGCGGCTGACTTCCTGCGGAGCAATGGGACTGGTCCGAGCGGGTATGCCGAAGATGCGATAGAGTTCTTCGCTGTGCCAGGCCTTGTTGTCGCCGGAGTACTTGAATTCCCAGGAGGCAATCTTGGCGTCGGCCTGGGTGTCACGCAGCAGCCGTTGATTGTTCCGCAACGCGGATTCGGCGACTTTCAGATCGGAAATGGTTTCCCGCAGCGCCGTGTTTGATTGTTGCAGCTGCAGATTGGCGTTTTGAACCCTCTCTCTTGCGTCATGCTGCTCCTGACTGGCCAGGTTGAGGGCGGTTGCGATCTGATCCAATTCATCTCCGTGGCCGGAGCGCCGGTGCAGAACCAGCGGCGGGCCGTTTTCCCGGGTCATGGAGCCGCGCACAAAGTCAGCAATGGTCCATAAATGGCGGGAAATCAGATAATAAAAGATCACCAACATGCAAGCGGTTGCAATGACCGTCTTGATCAGGTTGGTCACCAGCAAGGTCCAGAACTGCTGGACAACCTCTGCAATCACATTTTGATAGGTGAGGGTGACGACCAGCTCACCGACGACCCTTTCGTCTTGCCTGTCAAAGCCGTGGCGCAGAAGGTAGGTCTTCTCCATGACGTTTGCGTCTTCGATCGAATTCCCGTCGTCTTCCCAATCGCCGCGCTTGCGGTCAAAAAGCTCGCCCGATGAGGTTTCCAGGCGCGCGCTGGTGACGTCTTGAACCGAAACAATGGCATCAAGGATCAATGCCACTTGCGGGAAATCATAGTGCCAAACCGCCTGTTTCAAGGATGGCAGAAAGCTGTTTTCGATGACTGTAAAGGAAGATTCCGTGCGTTCCAGGCCGCGCTGGTAGGTGAAAAAAATCTGAATGGACGTGGCGACAATGCTTAAAACGGTGCTGACGGTCACCAGGAGAAGGATCAGCCGCCGGCCCAATTGGTGTTGCCAGATTAAGTTCCAGTACCGCCGCATCATGCCCCTCCGGCATAGACCACGCTATCGGGACCACCGGCCAGGGGCAAGCAAACCTTTTGGCGATGCCCATACCAGGGGTAAAGCCAACCAAAGGGGCAAGTTTGTTGGGTTACGACCGCCATCGGGCCGCCGGAAGGTAGGTCATGGTCCAGCTCCCATTTTCGTGAGGTACTCCCAAAATGATTGACGGCGCACTTTTCCCGGTTTTCCGGATTCTGACCAGAGCTTTCTGGTGGGCCCGGTCTGCCGTGCGAGACGTCCAAAACCGATTCTCCCATCCCCTTCGGGAGCAACAAAATTAACAAAAAAATTTACCTTCCAAAAATAAAATTAATTGAATGGTTTGGTTTACCTTAGATCTCATTTATCGGAGCGAAATAAGAAGAAAATAATCAAGCTTTTCATGAAACCATAGTGCAGTAACCTGAATTGAGAATAAATTTCAAGTATATGGAAATACTGATTGCTATTCTTGGCTGGATCAGGGACATTTTAAGTCCGGTCGTAATAACAACAGACATGGATAACGGCCCCTAAGGGTTGCTTTTCACGCGCCCCGGAGGTGTATCCGGGGCCGCAAGTCTTGAAAGGCGGCCCCGATGGGGTGTTGTCCCTGCTGTTGGCATGAATGGTTAGGTCATTCCAAACCCATGGAAAAGATGGTGAAATTTTTCCTTTTGTCAGTCTGTCTTAACCTGGTTCTTGTTTTTCCCTCGAAGACGATACAGGCCGCCGAAGAACTGTCATTCGTGGTGTCGGAATGGCCGCCGCTCATTATGGCTGAGGACGAGCACGGCGGCCTGCTTGTCGAGCTGGTCCGCAAGACCATGGAGCGGGCCGGCTATGACATGCGCATTTCCACCATTCCCTGGAAAAGATCCATGGAAATGGTCAAGAGGGGCGAATTCGATGGCTTGATCGGTATCAGCTATACGGACAAACGGAACGAGGATTTCGCGTATTCGGATCCGGTGGTGCAAATTCCGGGGAAGTATCTGATCCGGCGGGGCGCGGAGATCGATTGGCAAGATCTCGAAAAACTTCACCAGATGCGGTTCGCGGTGGTGCGGGGCTATAGCTATGGCGATCAGTTTGACAGCTTGGACCTGCCGATGAAAACAGAGGTCGCCGATGATATCGCCGGCATTCGCATGGTCAAGGACGGCCGGGTGGATGTATTTCCAGTGAACGAGTTCATCGGCCGCTATCTGGTGGCGCAGAATTTCCCCAACGAGCAAGACGAGTTTGCCTTTTCCGAAGAGGCATTCATCGTGGCCAACATCTTTTTTGTCATGAGCCGCGCACGACCCGATCACCAAGAGATTTTGCAAAAAGCGAACGCCGCCTTGGCGGCGTTGAAAGCGGACGGGACCTACGCGTCGATTCTTCAGAAATACACCAAAAACAATTTTTTGCCGGCTCAATAGGCGTTTCCCGAGCCGCCGAATACCCGGACCGCCCGACCATCCGAAACGCCGAACATCCGAACCGCTGGCGGGGCCTCAGCCGGCCAGCGCCTTGGCATGGTGGCGCAGATGGTCGTCTACGAAGGTGGCGATGAAATAGTAGCTGTGGTCGTAGTCGGGCTGCACCCGCAGTTTCAGTTTTTGTCCGGCTGACTGACAGGCGTCTGTCAACAACTCGGGCTTCAGCTGCTCGGCCAAAAAGCCGTCCGCGCCCCCTTGATCCACCAGGATGAGGGCATCCGATACCCGCCCGCTTTTTAGAAGGGCACAGGCATCGTAGTCTTGCCAGGCGGACTGATCGGCGCCCAGATAGCCTTCAAGCGCCTTTTGCCCCCAGGGGCACTGCATGGGCGCGCAGATCGGCGCGAAGGCGGAGACGCTCTTGTAGGTCTGCGGATTTTTGAGATGGATGGTCAGGGCGCCATGCCCGCCCATGGAGTGTCCCGTGATCCCTTGCCGGTCCATATCCGCGGGAAAGTGTTCGGCCAGAACCTTGGGCAGTTCCTGGGTGATATAGCTGTACATCTGGTAGGTCTGGCACCAGGGCTCTTGCGTGGCATCCAGGTAAAACCCGGCGGCGCTGCCAAAATCGTAAGACTCGTGCTCGCCGGGATAATCCGTGCCCCGCGGCGAGGTATCGGGCGCCACCACCATGAGCCCCAGCTCGGCGGCAAGGCGCTGGGCGCCGGCCTTGACCACGAAGTTCTCCTCGGTGCAGGTCAAACCCGACAAGTAGGTCACCACCGGCACGGGCTGGCCGGCGGCTGCCTGGGGCGGCTGGAAGACGGCGAATTTCATATCGCCGCCGCACAGCTCGGATGAGTGGCTGTAAAACCCCTGGGTGCCGCCAAAGCAGCGCTGTTGGCTCACCACCGTCAACTCGGTCATCTTGGCTCCGTCCTCTCCGCCGGGAACATCCGATCTGGTCCTAATAGACCACCACGCCGCGGATCGATTCGCCAGAATGCATCAGATCGAAGCCCTTGTTGATGTCTTCCAAGGGCATGGTGTGGGTGATCAAATCGTCGATGTTGATTTTGTTTTCCATGTACCAGTCGACGATTTTGGGCACGTCCGTGCGGCCCCGGGCACCGCCGAAGGCGGTGCCGCGCCAAACCCGGCCGGTCACCAGCTGGAAGGGCCGGGTGGCGATTTCCTGGCCCGCGCCGGCCACGCCGATGATGGTGGATTCGCCCCAACCCTTGTGGCAGCACTCCAGGGCCTGGCGCATGGTGGTCACGTTGCCGATGCACTCGAAGGAATGGTCGGCTCCGCCTTTGGTGAGGTCCACCAGATAAGGCACCACATCCCCTTCCACTTCCTTGGGATTGACGAAGTGGGTCATGCCGAACTGTTCGGCGATTTCCTTGCGGGCCGGGTTGATGTCCACGCCGACGATCATGTCGGCGCCGACCAGACGGGCACCCTGGATCACGTTGAGGCCGATGCCGCCCAGGCCGAAGACAACCACATTGTCGCCGGGCTGGACCTTGGCGGTGTTGATCACCGCGCCGACCCCGGTGGTGACGCCGCAGCCGATGTAGCAGATTTTGTCGAAGGGCGCGTCTTCGCGCACCTTGGCCACGGCAATTTCCGGCAGCACGGTGAAATTGGCGAAGGTAGAGCAGCCCATGTAGTGGAAAACCTTCTCTCCATTGAGGGAGAAGCGGCTGGTCCCGTCGGGCATCAGCCCTTGGCCCTGGGTCACCCGGATGGCCTGGCACAGGTTGGTGCGGCCGCTGGTGCAATAGTCGCATTGACGGCATTCGGGGGTGTAAAGGGGAATGACGTGGTCGCCCTTTTTAACCGAGGTGACGCCCGGGCCGGTGTCCACCACGACCCCGGCCCCTTCATGGCCCAGGATGGCGGGGAAAATACCCTCCGGATCGGCGCCGGACTTGGTGAACTCATCCGTGTGGCAGAGGCCGGTGGCCTTTACTTCCACCAGGACTTCACCTTCTTTCGGTCCCTCAAGCTGGACGGTTTCGATGGACAGCGGTTTACCCGCTTCAAAAGCGACGGCGGCTCGAACATCCATGGCGTGCTTCCCCCGGTTATGAATTGACCTCCCGATGAAAATCCCATCGGCGACTTAATTGGCGCACATCCTTCCAGCCTCTTAAGGTGAAGGCAAGGGCGTTTGAGAAAAATGGACGGATTTTCAAGCGATATCAATGTGTCTGTGACCTTATTGGGTCCACTGATGTGAAAGCTGATTTTGCCCGACGGTTTGATTGTTGACCCTGTCGCTTTGGCGACATATCTCAGCAAGCAGGCGTTGGGCGAAGGTTCGGCGTAGAAAGAACGTGAGGTGAATGGTTTAGCGGTGAAGAGGAGCCCCTTGATGTCGTGGATTGTATGGCTTTTCTTTGCCTACGTGTTGCTGTGCGCGTTCATGTTCTTCATGCAGCGCAGCTTGCTTTATCCGGCCGGGCGGGACCGCCCCGACCTGGCCAGTTATGGCCGCCAGGATATCGCCGCTGTCACGACCAGCCCCGAGGCGGATGTGACCCTGACCCATTGGTATCGGCCGCCGCGGGGGCCCCAAGCCGACCGTCAGCCGGTGGTGGTCATGTTCCACGGCAACGCGGGGCACATCGGGGACCGGGTCGACAAGCACCGGCAACTGCTCGACACGACGGATTTCGGTGTTCTTTTCGTGGGCTATCGGGGCTATGGCGGCAATCCGGGCAAACCTTCCCAGGAAGGCCTTACCGCCGACGCCCGCTCGGTGATGGCGTGGCTGGAAGAACAAGGGATCAGCGATGACCGGATCGTGATCCTGGGGGAATCCCTGGGCAGCGCGGTTGCGGTTCAAATCGCCGCCGAGCGGCCCGTTGCCGCGGTGGTTTTGGAAGCGCCCATGTCCTCCATCGCCGATGTGGCCCAGGCCCACTATTGGTATCTGCCGGCGCGCTGGCTTTTGCTCGACAAGTGGGATTCCAAGGCGCGCATCGCCGATATCGATGCACCGCTTTTAGTGGTGCACGGCGGCAAGGACGCGGTGGTGCCGCAACGCTTCGGGCGGCGCCTGTTCGACGCCGCCGTCTCCCCCAAGGAGGCGCTCTACATTGATGATGGCCAGCACAGTGACCTCTTTAGCCATCCCCAGGTCTTCGACCGTGTGGTGCGGTTCATCGATGAGGAAACCGGGGAGGGTGCCAAAAAGCCGTCGGCGGAAAAATCTCAGGCCATGCCTTGAGCTGCCGGCAATCCCTTGGGTTTTAAGTCACTTACTTTTGGGTCCACTGGCCGTTTTGCTTGAGGAACCAGGTACCATCCGGGGCCCGGTTGACGATTTTCTTGGCGAAAATCTGGCCGACCGCTGAAACCGGCACGTCCTGTTCCTTGGCCTGCTTTTCGTATATCTGCTCGCGCCGCTTGTTTATCTTGTCAACCTGGCCGGCGACGCTGGGATCCCGCGCGACGGCAAATCCGTCATAGCCTTCGCCGATGGCGCCCGAGGCGCGCAGATCATCGAGCTGGTCCGCCATGGCGGGGGGCAAGTTCAGCATGAGGGCCATCAGCCCGGCCCCAATTGAAGTCAAAAGGGTGCGCCAGAGGGTCATGTTCGTCTCCTTGCCACGGGATCGGTTGAGGCTGGACGGGCTTTCTTCGGGCAATCGATGGCTAAGAAATGGGGCATCTGGAAAAGCCCGGAAAGGCTAAAAAATATCCGGATTGGCATTGATCTCTTCTTCGGCTTCTTCTTCCAGTTTCAAGCGCACGTCGGCGTCCAGCTTGATGTTCAAATTGATGGTAATGGGCTCTTGCGGCGTTTCCACCTTTACCGTGGGCTGGCAGCCGCT
>JANQKX010000056.1 GCA_028280915.1 Kiloniellaceae bacterium | reverse complement strand
CCGCAGGTGGGCCGGCGGGTGCAGGTGGCGCATCCGATTGAGGGATAGCCCTCCAATTCCAGGGAATGGCGCGGCAGGTCCTTTTCAGTGAGAAGGGTTTGAATGTCCGCTTGGGTGAGCTTGGCCAGGGGATTGATCTGAAGGCGCCCGTCGACGATTTCGACAGGTTTGAGGGATTCCCGCTCACCGCCGTGAAAACGCTTGCGCCCGCTGATCCAGGCATCGAAGCTTTCCAAAGCCTTGTCCAAGGGCCGCACCTTGCGCAGGGTGCAGCAGCGGTCGGGAGCACGCTGCCAGAGGCTCCCGTCCGGATCCTCCTCGGCCAGCTGGCGCGGCGAGGGCCAGAGGGTCACCAGGCCCGTCAGCCCCAGGTGTTTCACCAGGCGGTCCCGATAGGACAAGGTTTCCTGAAAGTGTTTGCCGGTGTCCAGGAACAAAATCGGCAGGTCCGGCGCTACGCGGGCGATCAAATGCAGCAGGGCGGCCGATTCGGCGCCAAAAGAAGACACCACGGCGATCCGGCCGGGAAAGACCTCCTTGATGGCATGCTGGACAATCTGCAGCGGGGTTAGGTCGGCGTAAAGCTGGTTCAGGCGTTCGGCGCGCTGGCGCAGGGTATGGGCCGGGTCGAAGGCGACAGCGGGTGCGCCTGGACCCGAAAGGGGACCAAGTTCGGACACAAGTCTCTCCAGAAAAATCTAGATTTTGGGAATGCTGGTCGATTGAGCGGAGAAACGGGCGTCAGTAAGCCCAGTTCGCGACCACGTTATCCGCCCGCTCCGACGGGCGTTTTCCGTCAGCCGTCGATCCGGTGGTAAGGTCCGGTCCGTCCCGGTCGACCGGCCGGATTCCCGGCTCAATGGCGTCGAATCCAGGCAGAACCGCAACGGCCGCCTGCCGCCCCAGAGCGCCTTCGCGACCGGATTTATGAGCATCCATCGCCTGGGCCGTGGGGTCGCTGGGATGGAGCTTGCCATAGGCCTCACCGCCGGGCGTTGAAGCGTCGTCGGCAAAAATGCGGCGATAGGTTTTGAAGAGAGGAGTCGTCTGAAGACTGATCATGGAGTC
Organism: Kiloniellaceae bacterium; assembly: GCA_028280915.1. Classification (GTDB taxonomy): domain Bacteria; phylum Pseudomonadota; class Alphaproteobacteria; order Kiloniellales; family Kiloniellaceae; genus JANQKX01. The sequence goes on along the minus strand of JANQKX010000056.1, from coordinate 18,141 downwards.
GACCTCCGTGGGTTATCCGTTGTGGGCCCACAGGGTCCTGCCCCGTGGCGCTTTAGCAGTTAACAACGCGGCCGCAAGCTGCCCATTCAAATCCCGCGGGTCCATTCAAGGGAGACCAACCCTCAAAACCATCGATCAAGCCTGCGCTTGACACTTTCTCCTTGCCGGTCCGGCGCTGAGTTTTCTATCGCCTTAGACCTTGGTATGACGTTAAGCGTCTTTGGCAACCAAGTCAATTCTTTTTAGCACAAAAAAATGTGTAAAATTTTAATTTCACACTATTTAAATGTATTAATGAAGGCATGATCGTCGTTAAATCTGACGCAGCCTACTTCTCGAAAAATGTCGCAAGCACGCTTTGATAGATGTCCCGGAGTTTTTTGAGGTGGGCAAGGGGCACCTGTTCGTCGACCTTGTGGGCCGTGGCATTGAGCAAGCCTAATTCCGCCACGGGGCAATAATCCTTGATAAAGCGGGCATCTGAGGTGCCGCCGGTGGTGCCCAGTTCTGTTTGATAGCCCATGACTCTTTCAATTGCATCGGAGAGCAGGTCGCTCAAGGGGCCGGGCGGGCACAAAAACGATTCGCCGGAGACCCGGATGGCCAGATAATAGGGCACGCCGGCCCGGTCCAGGCGGGAGCGGACCCAGTCCTCCACTTCCTGGCTGGTGTATTCACTGTTGAAACGTACGTTGAAGCGGGCCGTTGCTTGGCCGGGGATCAAGTTGCTGACCGGGTTGCCGATATCGATGCTGGTGATCTGCAGGCTCGACGGTGGAAAAAAGGCGTTGCCGTCGTCCAGAGCCTCGTCCACCAGCGGGGCCAGTTGGCGTACCAGATGATGGGCGGGATTGTCCGCAAGCTGGGGATAGGCCGTGTGCCCTTGGATGCCCTGCACCGTGAGGACGCCGTTCAGGCTGCCGCGTCGGCCGATCTTCACCATGTCGGCCAGACGGTCGTTGCTGGTCGGCTCGCCGACCAGGCAAAAATCCAGGGTCTCGCCCTGTTCCTTCAGCCAGGCCAGCATCTTGATCGTGCCATTCACGGCCAGGTCTTCTTCATCGCCGGTGATCAAAAGGCTGATGGAGCCGGGCAGATCACCCTGCCGCTGGGTCAAAAAGCCCTCACAGGCGGATACAAAAGCGGCGATGGAGCCCTTCATGTCCACCGCGCCCCGGCCGATGACCCTGTCGCCGTCGATGGCGCCGGCAAAGGGATTCACGCTCCATGCGCTTTCATCGCCCACGGGCACCACGTCGGTGTGGCCGGCGTAGCAAAAGTTGGGCGCACCGGTGCCGAAGCGGGCATAGAGATTTTCCACCGGCGGGGACCCGTCGCCGGTGAAAGTCTGGCGAAGGCAGCGAAAGCCAAGGACGCCCAGGCGCTGTTCCAGGAGATCCAGCGCGCCGCCTTCGATCGGCGTCACGCTGGGGCAGCGGATCAAGGCCTGGGTCAGGGCGACCGGATCAAATGGCTCCGACACGTTGGATGACCTTTCGCTGCTGGCGCCGCAAAGGGCCTTTAGTCGCGCAGCAGATCGTTGATGGAGGTTTTGGAGCGGGTGCGCGCGTCCACCTGCTTGACGATCACGGCGCAGTAAAGGCCCGGTCCGGGGGAGCCGTCGGGCAGGTTCTTGCCCGGCAAGGTGCCCGAGACCACCACAGAATAGGGCGGCACACGGCCCATGTGCACCTCGCCGGTGGCCCGGTCGACGATCTTGGTGGAGGCGCCGATATAAACCCCCATGGACAGCACCGAGCCTTCGCCCACGACAACCCCTTCGGCCACCTCCGCGCGGGCGCCGATGAAGCAATTGTCCTCGATGATCACCGGGCCGGCCTGCAAGGGCTCGAGCACACCGCCGATACCGGCGCCACCGGAGATGTGGCAGTTCTTGCCAATCTGGGCGCAGGATCCGACCGTGGCCCAGGTGTCCACCATGGTGCCGCTGTCCACATAGGCGCCCAGGTTGACGAAGGACGGCATGAGGACCACGCCGGGCGCGATATAGGCCGAGCGGCGCACGATGCAATTGGGCACGGCGCGAAAGCCGGCGTCTTTGAAGCGATTCTCGCCCCACCCCTCGAACTTGGAGGGCACCTTGTCCCACCAACTGGTGTTGTCGCCGGGACCGCCGGGGATCGGGGCCATGTCGTTCAGGCGGAAAGACAAAAGCACCGCCTTTTTCAGCCACTGATTGACATGCCAGCCCTCGGCGCCCTTTTCCGCCACCCGGCAGGTGCCGTCGTCCAACAGGCTTAAGGCATGCTCGATGGCCTCCCGGCGCGGGCCTTGGGTTTGGGGCGTAATCTCGTCCCGTGCCTCCCAGGCTTGGTCGATGATTTGCGCCAGCTCTTGTGGGTCCATTTTCCGTCCTCCGCCTGCCTTGATCCCCTCATAATGCGGCCCTCCGGTTACAAGAGCCGTGAAGCCCTGTCAACAACTCACATTTTTTGCCGGCTTCCGGCCGGTTTAGAGCCACTTAAGCGGCTGTTAAGAGTGCTCGGGCAAACTGATTAAATGCCGTGGAATGGCCGGCTTATCTCTTGAAGTCTCAGTGCGATAGCGAATGGGTGCCTAGATGACGCTTTCATCGGATCGGAATTCCGATCGGGCGAGGATTGACCAGGACATCGTGGACGAAACCGTGCCGGGCTTGTTCTCGCCGGGAGGGTCCTTTGAGTCCTTTCCGGGCGCGGTGATCATTGCCGGCCCCGGCGGTATGGTTCTGGGCGCCAATGACCGGGCAGACTTGGTGAGCGACTGCCTGCGGGTCGATCGCCATCCGGATCTGCGCGAAGCCATCGAATCCGCCTTGCGGGGGCAGACCGCCCACATCAACCCCCTGGTGTTGAAGCAGACCGGCAGTGAAGGCACCACGGAACGGGCCTTTGACATGGCGGTCCTGCCCTGGGCGGAAGGGGCGGCGGCCTTGCTGCTGGGCCGGGACATCACTTTCGAGCGCTCCTTGCGGGCTGCTTGGATCGAGGCCCGCCGCCGCTTTGAGGATATCCTGGCCTTGGCGGCGGATTTTGCCTGGGAGACCGATCGTCAAGGCCGCTTTTCGTTTTTTTCCCGCGATGACATCCTGGGCCACAGCGCGTCCCGACTTATCGGGTTGGACAGTGCCGACTTCCTGGCCAGCGACCTGCCGGGCACCTTTGCCAATCCCTTCATGACCTGCGGCGAGTTCAGAGACCAAGAGTATGGTTGCCTGGATGGGGACGGCCGGACGGTCCCGGTGGCCGTGAGCGGTCGTCCCATCGTCGATGCCCGGGGTGCCTGGCGGGGTGCCCGCGGCATTTGCCGGGTGATCGAGAACTAGACTGACGTCCGACGCCTGCCCCTCGCCCATCGTGGCCGCTAGCCGCTCAATTGAATATGTCCCCTAAATGAAAATCCTGTGCATACTGAGACGGTCGGGACAGAAGGTGGCGTGTTGGCGGAGGCGGCTGGAAATGAGTGAAGGGGTGATGCCGGGGTGAAGACGCGATCGGACATGGCTGGAAGCGTTGCCCCAAATCCACCGACCATCAAAGCACCTTCCCGGCCACGGCCTGCACGGCGTTCTTTGTGAGATCCACCACTCGGTCCACTTCCCGACGGGTGATGCAGAGCGGGGGTGCAAAGCCCAGAATGTCGCCCTGGGGCATGGCCCGGGCGATCAGGCCCGCGTCGAAAGCGGCGGCCGCCACCTGCGAGCCCACCTTGAGTGCCGGATCGAAGAAGGTCCGGGTTTCCTTGTCCTGCACGAACTCAATGGCGGCTAAGAGGCCCTCGCCACGCACGTCACCGACCAGGGGATGATCGTCGAAGGTGTCGTGCAGGGCTGCTTGAAAATAAGCACCAGTATCCCGGGCGTTGTCCACCAGGCCCAATTCATCAATCAGTTCCAGGTTGGCAACCCCCGCCGCCGCGCAAAGGGGATGGGCGGAATAGGTCCAGCCATGGCCGAGAGGCCCCAGTTCGTCGGAGCCCTGCTCCAGCGCCGCCCAGACCTTTTCGGATAGGATGGAGCCCGACAGGGGCGCATAGGCGGAGGTGAGGCCCTTGGCGATGGTGATGATGTCCGGCGCCATGCCATAGTGATCCGAGCCGAACATGGTGCCCAGGCGGCCGAAGCCGGTCACCACCTCGTCGGCAATCAACAATATGTCGTACTTTTTCAGCACGGTTTGAATCTTGGCCCAATAGCCCTGGGGCGGTGGCACGATCCCGCCGGTGCCCAGGATCGGCTCTCCGATGAAGGCGGCGATTGTCGCCGGCCCCTCGGCGAGGATCAGCTCTTCGAGCTGGTCGGCACAAAACTGGGAGAAGCTTTCCTCGCTTTGGGACAGGTCATCGCGGCGGAAGTAATATGGCGCTTGCGTGTGGAGGATGGGCGCCAGGGGCAGGTCGAAAGCATTGTGAAACAGCTCCAGCCCGGTCAGGGATCCGGTCATCAGGCCCGCGCCGTGATAGCCCCGCCAGCGGGAGATGATCTTTTTCTTCTCGGGCCGCCCCAACACGTTGTTGATGTACCAGACCAGCTTGATGTTGGTCTCGTTGGCATCGGACCCGGAAAGCCCGAAATAGACCCGGCTCATGTGCGCGGGCGCCCGCTCCACGATCATTTTGGCCAGTTTGATGGAGACTTCGCTGCCGTGGCCCACATAACAATGATAGTAGGGCAGGGTGCGGGCCTGTTCGGCGATGGCCTCGGCGATCTTGGTCTGACCGTAGCCCGCGTTGACGCAGTAAAGCCCGGCAAAGGCATCCAGGCTCTGTTTGCCGTCCCGGTCGGTGATGTAGATCCCCTCGCCGCCGGTGATAATGCGGTTGGGGGTCTCGCCCCGGGCATGGGCGGCCTGCTGGGTCATGGGATGCACAAAGTTCTGCCGGTCCCAGGCTGACAGTTGATCGTTCGTGAGCGTGTGTGTCATTGATCCCTCATCTCCAATAGCAGGGCAGTGTTGCGATGATGACCATAGTACGATTTGTTGGCGCCATGCCATCCCGCTGTACAAGCTTGGGCCGACCAGGCGCAAAAAACGGCGGGAGACCGGACCTCTGCGCTAAGAAGACCAAAACACGGCCCTGATCCTCGCCTTTCAGCCGCCCACCTAACAAAGCGGATTTGCGGCGGCCAAGCGACGGGCGGGCATTCGACAAAGAGGCCCTTAAGTGTGCTGTTGACTTGATTGCGGCATGAAATCAAATACCCTAGCCACAATGCGGGATATCAATCTTAAGGCCACAGAGTATTTCGAGGCGGTTGCCCGATTGGGCACCGTGACCAAGGCGGCCGAGGAACTTGCTGTTTCTCCATCGGCCGTGAGCCAGCAGATCCGTCATCTCGAGGCCCAATTTGGGGTGAAGTTGTTTCGCCGGCAAAAGCAACGCCTTTTGTTGACGGCGGACGGCGATCGGTTGTTTCAAACCACGGCCCATGCGTTTCGGGCGCTGCGCAATGCCCGCAGCGCCATCGGGCGCCAGCGCAACTTGCGCAGCATCACTCTCAGGGTCAGCCCCAGCTTTGGTGTGCGCTGGCTAGGTCCCCGGATCGCGGATTTCGCCCGGGACAACCCGGGCTGGAACATCCGTGTCGATGCCACGCCGGATTTTTCTTCCTTCGAAACCGAAGCGGTTGACTGCGATTTGCGCTATGGGATGGGGGATTGGGCCGGGCTCACGGTCGAGTGCGTGATGAACGATTTTATGCTGCCTCTGTGCAGCCCGGACTATCTGCGCCAACGGCAGGGCTTCTTAGATCCGGCCCGGGCCCTGTCCGGGGCCAATCTAATCGACAGCGTCAAAACCCTCCATCGATGGGACCTCTGGCTGGCCTCCAATCACATTGACCTGCCCGATCTCAGCTATTCCTTTTGCTTTGACCGCTCCTCCATGTCCATCGAGATGGCCAAGCAAGGTGGCGGGGTGGCCCTGGATAGCGCGGTTCTTTGTCTGTCGGAATTGGAACGGGGCGAACTGGTTCCCTTTTTACCCACGGCCCTGGCCATCGAGTTTCCAGCCTATTGGTTTGTTTGTCCTTCCCGTCATCTCAATCGGCGCATCGTTACCCGCTTTGCGAAGTGGATCACCAAGGAAGCCAGGGTGCATGAAGGCAAGGTCCGCCGGCTCCTTGAGGAGAGGGGATGTCGTATCCTCATGGAAAGCGACATAAATCCGGCCGAGTTAGCCTGATCCGATCGATCCACTCTAATAGAGTGTTAGGGCGGGCAAGAAGGAGACCAGCAGCAAAACCGCCAAGGCGACCCCATAGAAGGGCAGGAGCGCGCGCACGACCTGGCCGATGCCGACCTTGGCGATGGACGATGAGATAAAGAGCGTGGTGCCGATCGGCGGCGTGTAGAGTCCGATGGACAGATTTAGCACCATCATCAGGCCCAGTTGCACGGAATCCAGCCCGATGGCCTGACCGATGGTCGCGAAAATCGGCCCCAGCAGCAGGATGGCGGCGGGCAAATCCAGGAAGGCACCGACTGCCAGCATCACGATATTCATGGCCAAGATGACCATCCAGGGCTCCTGAATGGTCGCACCGACCCAGGCGGCCAGTTCCTGGGGCACCCGATCCGCGGTCAGTATCCATTGAATGGTTGAGGATGCCATGATGATGATCATGACGGCACCGGTCATCATCGCCGTATTGACCGCCGCCTGGCACAAGCCCTTAATCGTCATATCCCGGTATACCAATCCGCTGACCAGCAAGGCGTAGGCCACTGCCATGACGCTGACCTCGGTGGGGGTGGCGACGCCAAAGCGCAGCGTGCCGATGACAAAAACGGGCATCAAAAGCGCCGGCACGGCAATAAGGACCTGGTGCCGGAACGCGGTAAAACCTCCGTCAAGGGGGGCCGGTGCCAGATTGCGCCGGACGGCAACCAACCAAACCATGGCAAAGAGCCCGCCCCCGAGCAGCAACCCGGGCAAAATGCCGGCGACAAAAAGATCCACCACGGATGTGTTGGAGACAAGGCCATATAAAATCAACGGAATCGACGGCGGAATCATGACGGAAATGGTCGAGGACGCGGAGTTGATGGCGGCCGCGAACCCGCCCGGATAACCGGATTTTTTTTGCACCGGGATCAAGGCGTTGCCAAGCGCGGTCGCGTCGGCCACGGCCGACCCCGAGACACCGCCGAACAGAACCGATCCGACAATGGATACCTGGCCCATGCCGCCCTTAAAGCGCCCCACCAAAAGCCGGGCGACGTTCACCAGGTATTCACCGAACCGGCCCGCCATCATCAAGTTGCCGGCCAGGATGAAAAAGGGAATGGCGAGCATGGGAAAGCTCTGGGTCGGCGTATAAAGCCTTTGAGCAAGCACGGCCAAGGGTTTGCCGTCCATCCAAAGGGCGGCCGCGGCAGCGCCCAGCATGGCAAAGGCCACGGGGACCGACAGGGCTAAAAGCAACAAAAAGACCCAAAGAAGCGGTCCGGTCATCAGCTTAGGCTCGTCTGAGAGCCGGTCAAACTGCCGCCGGCCAGCAGCCGAACCGCCTCCAGGCCGGCGACCATGGCCATGGCGCCGAAGGCAAACACCAAGCTGGCATAGCCCCAAACCTGTTTGATGCCCAAGGTGGCCAAGGTTTGAAATTTGGAGGCGTTGAGGATGGGCTGGCTCGACCACAGCACACCGATGCAGATCAGCAAAATCGCGATCTGCACCAGCAGCAGCAACAGGCGCCGGCCATTGCCCGCCAAGACATCGGGCAGGAGCGTGATGGCGATGTTGCGCCCCGATGCTGCGGTGACGGCGACACCGCCGGCCACCAGCCAGGGCAGCAGCACCGCATGGATTTCATAGGCCCAAGGGATGCCATCCCCCATGGTGTAACGCATCGCCACATTGATGAAGAGCAGAACAAACATCACAACAAGACAAGAAACGGCAATCGCCCGCCCGCTCCAGTCGATCGCGGTGACCACGCGGCCGGCCCAGACGGCGATGAGGCCCGAAGGCCCCATCAAACTGCGTCTCTCCTGGTTCATTCCAGACTCATTGCAGCCCGGCGGCCTTTTTCAGCGCGTCGACCAGCTCCGGATAATCCTTGGCATACTGGTCATAGACCCCGGCCGTCGCCGCTTGAAAGGCGGCCTTGTCCGCTTCGGCGAACTTCGCCCCCTCGGCTTCCATTTTCGGGCGCAGGGTGGTGTCGCCTTTCAAGGACAGCCCACGCTGGATGTCGCTCGCCGAAGCCGTGGCTTCCATGGCGCAATTCTGCGCTTCTTCGTCCAGGCCCGACCACCAGGACAGGCTCGCGACGACCGGTGTGGATTCGTATTTGTGACCGGTCATGGACACATAGGGCGTAATGTCGTGGAGTTTGGCGGAGTAGATATTGGTCAGGGGATTCTCTTGTCCCTCAAACACGCCGGATTGCAACGCCGAGGGCAGTTCCGACCATGCCAAGGGCGCCGGGTTGGCTTCAAGTGCTTCAAAAATAGCCAAAGTCATCGGATCTGGGGGCGTGCGGATCTTCATGCCCTTTACGTCTCCGGGCGTGGTGATGTGTTTGTCCGTATGGGTGATGTTGCGAATGCCGTTATCCCAGAACCCCAGGATTTTCAACCCCGATTCTTGAGCCCGTGCGTCCAACATCTCACCCACATCGCCGTCAACCACCGTCCAGGCCGTGGGCAGGTCCTTAAACAGGAAGGGCAGGCCCAATAGCCCGATCTCAGGCACGATTTGGGACATGGCGCCCTGGCTGTTGGCGGTGACTTGGATCACGCCGGCCGTGGCCGAGGTCAGCATCTCGGCATCGTCGCCCATGGTGGCGGAGGGGGCGTGATTGACCGCCTCGCCGGTGCAGGCCGTGTATGCGCTGGCCCAGGCTTCCGCGGCTATGTAACGCGGGTTGCCCGGATTGGCGCCGTGGGCGAAGATCACTTCCGCTTGCGCGGCGCCCGTTACCATGGTTGCCGCTGCCGCAAAGGCCAATAGTCTGGTTTTCATGGATTTTCTCCTTCTTCAGACGTGGTGTATTCGACCGACGCTCATCGTCGGACCGATTCCTCCCGATTAAATCGTGGGCTGAATGGGTGGATGCCGACGCATCTGACACTCCCGGTGGGATCGGCGTCGGGGCTTGTGCTGCGAAGATCTGGGGAAGCGTGGTTTGTCATTTCGAATCTAGTGAATTAAAGCACCGCCGTTCACATCGACTTCGGTTCCGGTGCAATAGGTTGATAGGTCCGAGGCAAGGAAAAGGGCGCAGCCGGCAACTTCAGAGGCCTCGCCAGCCCGGCCCATGGGGATACCGTCCAGAACCTGCCTGCGCATCTCGTCGGTCAGCTTGCCGGCCGTGATATCCGTGGCGATGAAGCCCGGACAAATGGCGTTTGAGCGTATGTTGTAAGGGGCCAGTTCCCGTGCCATGGCCTTGGTCAGGCCTAGAACACCGGCCTTGGCGGCGGAGTAGTGGGGACCCCCGAAGATGCCGCCGCCCCGCTGCGCCGAAACGGAGGAAATGTTGACGATCGACCCGGAGTTTTGCGCGCGCATGGTCGGAATGACCGCCTGACTCATATAGAGCGTTCCCCGCAGGCTCACATCGGTCACGGCGTCATAGTTCTCGGGCTGGATGTCCATCAGTTTGAGCGGCTGGGTAATGCCCGCGTTGTTCACCAAGATATCGATCCGGCCGCAAGCCTTGGCCACCTGGGCCGCAACTTGAATGCAAGCGCTTCTGTCAATCACATTGCCCAAAATCCCCCCGTGCCCGCTGCCGGGTAAGTCCGCTGCCGCGGCTTGCGCCGCGTCCTCGTCAAGGTCGGTGATGATCACCGTGGCGCCATGTTCGGCAAAAAGCCTCGCCGTTGCCTTGCCTAAACCACGCGGGCTGGCGGCCCCGGTGACAATCGCGACTTTTCCATCCAAAAGGCTCATACTTTGCCTTGTCTCCTTTGGTTTGTTTTCCGGCTGCGCAAGGCAGTCGTCAAAGCCATTGTTTGATCTGCCGCGCAACCCCATGGGTCGAAATGCCGTAGAGGTCGTGCAGGGTGGGCAGGGCGCCGGCCTCGAGAAACTGGTCCGGCAGGCCGATCATCCGGAAAGGCGGGTGGACGCCGGCCAGCATGAGCTCTTTGGCCACGGCCTCACCCAGGCCCCCGTTCAGGCTGTGATTTTCCGCGGTCACAACCAGCCGGCCCTTGGCGGCCTCTGCCAGGATCGTTTTTACATCAAGGGGTTTAATCGTTGGTACGTGCAATACCGCGGCCGACACCCGGTCGCCGGCCAGCACCTGAGCGGCGTCCAGTGCCCGCATGGTCATGAGACCCGTGGAAACAATCACCACGTCCTTGCCGTCGCGGATCAACTGGGCCTTGCCAAGTTCGAAGCGGTAGTCCGTTTTATGCCGTGTCAGGACCTTCGGCACCTGGCCCCGCAGCAGTCTGGCGTAAACAGGGCCCGCGTGGGCGGCCATGGCCGGCACCATTCCGGCCACATCGCAGGCATCGCACGGATCGATGATCGTCATGTTCGGCAGGCCGCGGAAAATCGCCAGGTCTTCAGTGGCCTGATGGCTCGGCCCGTATCCGGTGGTCAGGCCAGGCAAGGCACAGGCGATTTTGACCGAGAGGTTTTCCTCGGCGATGGCCATGGCGATAAAGTCATAAGCCCGGCGCGACGCAAAAACCGCATAGGTGGTGGCGAAAGGCATGAAGCCTTCTTTCGCCAAGCCGGCCGCCGCCGAAAACATGAGCTGTTCGGCCATGCCCATCTGATAAAATCTGTCCGGCATGGCCTTGGCGAAAACATGGAGATCCGTGTATTTCGCCAGATCGGCCGACAGCCCCACGACTTTCTCGTTCGCCTTGCCCAACTTGGTCAGGGCATGGCCGAAGGGCGCGCTGACGGTTTCGTAGCCCTCGGCGGCGAGGGAGGCGATCATGGCGGAGGTCGCCGCCTTGCCCTGAGGCAGGGTGCGCGGCTCGTACTTGCGTTGCATGGAGGCAAGCGTCATGGGGTTTTTGCCTCCTCTAACTGTTTTAACGCCTTGCTCCATTCGTCCGGTTCCACCCGCACGAAGTGGTTCATCTCCCGCTGTTCCAGGAAGTCCACCCCCTTGCACATCTTGGTATGACAGATGATGACCCGCGGTTTGGGCTCGTTCAGCCTGCGGGCCGCATCGAAGGCGTACACCAATGCATCCAGGTCATTGCCGTCCACCTCTTGGGCAAACCATCCGAAGGCCTCCCATTTCGGTCCTTCCGCGCCTTTGGCCAAGGCGTCGCGGGTTGGTCCGTCAGCTTGCTGATTGTTGAAATCGACAATGCAGATCAAGTTATCCAGCTTCCATTGAACGGCGGACATCACGGCTTCCCAGGTCGAGCCCTCTCCCAGCTCTCCGTCGGACATGAGATTAAAAACGTAGGCTTGATTGCCTTTGCGCTTCAGCCCTAGGGCCGCCCCAACGGCGATGCCCAGCCCTTGGCCCAGGGAACCGCCCGTGATCTCCATACCCGGGGTGTAGCTGGCCATGCCGGACATGGGCATGCGGCTGTCGTCCATGCCATAGGTCCCCAGCTCCTCCTCGGGCAGGATGCCCGCTTCAATCAGCGCCGCATAAAGAGCGATGGCGTAGTGTCCAATCGATAGATAAATCCGGTCCCGTCCTTCCCATTCAGGGTCTTCGGGCCGGTAGTCGGTTGCATGAAAATAAAGCGTCGCCAGCACATCGGCAAAACCAAGGGCCTGCCCGATATAGCCCTGCCCCTGGACCTCCCCCATGCGCAGGGCATGGCGCCGGATGTTCCAGGCACGCATGTCAAGCGACAGATTGGCCAGTTTACCGACGCGGCTTGCAGCCGACATATCCCCTCCCGGAATGATCTTGTTGATCAGACGCTAACACCCGGGGCCGGCCGTGGAATTTTAAAAAAATGAAAAACATCTGAAGAAAATCTTCAGACCATGGCGTCGTGCTTTGGGCTAAGACCGGGGTTCGGCGGTCTAGGGAGGAGATGATGGCTGACCTTAAGAAGATGGCGAACGGGATCAGAATGCTGGCGATCGATGCCATATTGAACGCCGGCGAAGGACACCAAGGGGTGCCCCTGGGCATGGCCGAAATCGCGGCGGTTCTCTACGCGCGCCATCTCAAGGCGGATCCGGCGGCCCCCCTTTGGCCCGATCGGGATCGCGTGGTTTTGTCCAACGGCCATGGCTCCATGTTGCTTTATGCCGTTCTTCATCTGTCCGGGTACGCGCAGATGCCGATCGGGGCTTTGAAATCCTTCCGCCGGCTCGGCTCCGTTTGCGCAGGTCATCCCGAGATGGAGCAGCAGGCCGGTATAGAGATAACAACCGGCCTTTTGGGCCAGGGTATTGCATCGGCCGTCGGCATGGCCATCGCGGAGGCCCGCCTGTCGGCCCGGTTTGGCCCCGGCCTGGTGGATCATCGCACCTGGGCCTTTGTCGGCGACGGATGCCTGCAGGAAGGCATGGGCCAGGAGGCGGTTTCCCTGGCCGGGCACCTGGGTTTGGGCAAACTGACCTTTCTCTGGGACGATAACCACATTACCGACGATGGGGATACGGCCCTGTCCATATCCGAAGATGTAGCGGCCAGGTTCCGGGCCGCCGATTGGCAGGTGGCGGCGGTGGACGGCCACGATGTGGAAGCCGTGTCGGCCGCCATCGACGCCGCCGGAGACGATCCGCGGCCCTCTCTGATTGCCTGCCGTACCACCATCGCCCGCGGAATCCCAAGGCTTGAAGGACAACGGGGCGGCCATAGCGCGCCCCTCTGCGCGGAGGACCGGATGGCGGCCGCGCGGCGTCTGGACTGGCCGTATCCTGCTTTTGAGGTGCCTGAAGACGTCTACGCGGACTGGCGCGCAACCATTGAACGGGGCCAAGCGGCACGGACCCAGTGGGAGGCCCGCCGCACCGCAAGCTCCCATGCGCCGGCCTTCGCCCGTTGGCAGGAGCTGACCTTGCCGGACGTTTGGCCCCGGCTCATGGTCGATGTCCTCGCCCAGGCGCAAAGCCAGGAAAAACCCCTGCCCACCATCGATGCCTCCGGACAGGTTTGTGACGCCTTGGCCCGGGACTTGCCCGAGATCATGGTCTTGTGCGCGGACCTTGAAGCGCCGACCAATCATAAACGACGGCGTCAAGCCTTTAGCGCCGAAAACCGGAACGGCTCTTATGTGCATTGCGGCGTCCGCGAACACCTGATGGGCGCCATGGCCAACGGCATCGCGGCCCATGGCGGGTTGCGGCCGGTAAACGTCACCTATTTGGCTTTCGCTGATTACGAACGGGCCGCCTTGCGTATGGCGGCGCTCATGGGATTGCCGGTGATTTTTGTGTTCAGCCATGATTCCATTGGGGTCGGCTCCAACGGCCCGACCCACCAGCCGGTTGAAATCCTGGCCAGCTTCCGTGCCATGCCCGGCATGACGGTCTTTCGCCCGGCCGACGGGGTCGAGACGGCGGCATGCTGGCGGATCGCTTTGGAGAAGACCGATGGGCCTTCGTTGCTGGCCCTGTCCCGTCAACCGGCGTATCCGGTTTTGAACGAGCAAGTGCCGTCTCGCTGCGGCCGCGGTGCCTATCTGCTGAGGCAACCGGAAAAGCCTCGTGATGCGACGATAATCGCCACCGGCACCGAAGTGGCCCTGGCCGTCGCCGCCGAGAAAGAATTGGCGGCCCAGGGTTTGGCGGTGGCGGTGGTGTCCATGCCCAGCTGGGAGCTCTTCGAAGCGCAACACCCCGCCTATCAGGCACAAGTGCTTGACAGCGCCCCGCGAGTGGCCATTGAAGCGGCCTTGCGGTTCGGCTGGAACAGGTGGTTACGCGAAACCGACGCCTTTATTGGAATGACAGGTTTTGGTGCGTCGGACAAAGCGGAGGTTCTTTATGAACATTTTGGTATCACGTCCCGCCGCATTGTGGAAACGGTGACAGAACTATGCCGGAAACGCACGGCCTGAAGTCGTGCCGGTTAGGGTTTGGTTTCCTTGCCGCGATTCTGTCGCGCCCAGTCGGCAGCGGTTACAATTCATATATAATCCGATTGGCATAGCAAGCCGCCTCTTCATGATTGCAGGAAAAGGGCGAACACCACATCGTCTCCATCGTATCCGCTTTGGACGCCCTTCATGCGGGACATCATGTCACTTGGTGAGACGATTTTCACGCGGATACCGTGATCGGCCCATGCCACGGCGTGCTGTTTTCCAGCGGGCTGTAAAACAATGTCATGACCGAAGGACAGCGCAGTGGATTTTTGTCTCCGAAGGAGGTCGGGGATGGACCGGAACTACTCAATAAAACATCACTAGAAATTTGAAAACCTAAGACGCTGATGGTCTCTGTCGTAGGTACTCAACCCGTTTTCTTTAACAATTTTTTAAGGGTCCTGATTGATACCATAAATTGATATGAATAACCGACCACCACAAGAAATCAATGAAGGTTGGTTCCCTTTTCTGCACCATTGGAAGGAAAGATCGGGTAGCCGGGTGGATTATATGAACTCATCTCATAACGGTATTTGGGCCTTTGTATTGAGCTGTTTGTTGGTTCTTACCGCCTGTACCGGCAAACCGTCATTGACGACCAACTGTGACATAAAATCGCGGGTTTCCATACATGAGCTCGAACATGAAATTCAGCGCCTGAGCGCTTGCATGGAGCCTCCACAGACTGCGCAAAATATTGTTAGTGACTATTATTTGTCGCGTGGCGTGCTCCACCTCCGATCCGGTGATTTTCGGAACGCAGAAGCTGATCTTGAGCACGTTGAACCCAACGACACCAATCGTGGAGACCTGGCGCTTGCACATTGGCAACTGATGGAACGCCAAGGCAACAGCCCAGAAGCCGAGGCGGCTTTTTTGGCATTCCTCAGCTCTAGCCAAGATCCTAACATTGGTCGCCTGAAAGCTGCCGAGTTTCTGCGCGAAATTGAGGAGTACGAGCAAGCCTTGGCCCTCATCGAAGAGGCCGAGAAAGCTGGTGCCGATCCCTTCCATGTCGCCTTTCAGAGAGGAGAAACGTTATCGCTCCTGGGGTATCACGAACGCGCCCTCACAGAATTTGAGTCGGCGGTACGTCTGGATGACAAAAGTAGTCTCGCTCTGCACCGAAGGGGTCGGGCCCATTTGGCCATGGATGATCTTGATCTCGCCCTGGCCGACTTGAATAGAGCCGTTGCGATTGATCCTAAAAATGCCGACGCATACCTACATCGCGGAGTTGTCTATCACCTCAGCGGTCAATCAGAAAAAGCTCATTCAGACTTGAATTCCGCAATCGAACAGGACGCCAACGACCTGAACAAATTTTTCATTCGCGGCATCTTATTGCTGAATGACAAGAAAAACCAAGCGGCGCTGGCCGATTTTGATCGGATGATCGCAATCGATCCCAGTCTGGCGGTTGGATATGCGCTTCGCGGAACAGCATACGAAGGGATGGATTATCGCAGAGAAGCCTATGACATTGGCTATCGCCATTTAGATCCAGCCTTGGTGCGGACACCCGATAACCTGATATGGAATGATTGGTTGAGCCATGATGAAGAATTGCTTGACGAAGCGATCGAAATGGACCCGAGATCACCGTCAGCTCTAGTCGTCAAAGCCAATAAGCACCTCTTTTTCGACTCCCTCGAAGAGGAATTTGACGCCTTGGAGGCTGCACTCGAACGGATCGAGCCTGAAAAAGTGGGAAGAACATTCCAACCATTGCCGGATCACGAGTGGTTCGGGAACTATTATATCGATGCAACTTTGGTCGAAGGCCCCAAGTACCAGTTTGACAAAGGGCAGATTTTGGCGCGGCAGTCTTGGAGTTTTTGGTTTCTTCGCGATTATCGTGCGGCAATTGATAAAGTTGAACAAATCTTTGAGATCGACGAAAACCACTGGGCTTTGTCAAAGCCGATCGGGTGCCGGCTCTTAGGCAAAGTCGGACGGTCCGAAGAAGCACTTCGAGTATGCGATCAGAAAATCAGACTGGATCCCCACGACCAAGAGGCTCGCCAAAGCCGAGCGTTTGTCCGATGGCAGCTGAACGATATCGATGGCGCCTGTGAGGATATCAAACAAGTTAGGGACAGCAGGTACTTAAAAATGTGCCGGACGCTGGATTTTGACGTGTTCCGTCATTCGCTGGCCAATGGCCTTGTCGCTTTCCTAGGCTATGATAACTATTTTTCCGGCACTTCAAAAAATTTCAACTTAAGACAAAACGTTAGGGACTATCGCAAGAAACATGGCTTGGACGGTGGCGACGAAGTGACCATCGAGTTGCTCGAGCATATGAAAAACGAGGCGTGGCCTTCGGAAAGCTAGGGCGACCCCGGTTTAGGTGGGAGCGCATCCACAGTTTATGAGAAATGTGGCACACTCCTTGGGCTGGATTCGATCGAGGATTGAACCTATGTACTGGTAGGTTTCCTCCGGCGCGCTTGACTCCACGGACTTTGCCCTGCGTCTTGGGGGCCTGACATACCTCCGAATCAACTAATCACCATATGGGAACGGTCCCGAATGCCGCCGTTCCACAAAGGAGAAAGAGGCATGCTCGGCGATGGTTGATTGCCGAGCGACAGAACTTATCGATAGAGATTGGCCTCGGCCAACGCGCGTTCGGTGTCTCGGGCCTGATCTAACATCATGTCCATCACGTGGTGGGCGATCTGGGACAATGGCCAGTGCTCCGACGTCATGATGCAAATGTCCATAATCGTCTGCGGCCGAAACGGCCGGATCTCCAGAGTGCCGCCCTGGGTGTCCCGCGCCGTCATTGCATCCACCAGCGCCACACCGGCGCCTTGACGGGCCAGTTCGCAGGCAACACTGGCTGAGAAGGTTTCGATCGTACGGCTCTCACCCGACTGAAAGTCCCTGGCCATGGTCTCGAAAACCAACGACTGCCCCTCGAAGTTACGTAGCGTAATCAGGCCATGTCCCCGTATCATGTCAAGCTCGACAAACGGGTGCTTTGTCAGCGGATGATCCGGCGGCAGGACGCAGACGAAAGGCAGCTGCATCAAGGGTGTGACACGGATGCCGGGCACGGGTGCAACCGGCTTAAGACCAATCCCGAAATGCACCCGTTTCGCCGCCACCGCCGTGGCGATCCAACTCGAGCTGCGGACGGGCAGCGAGAAGGAGACCTTTTGGTGTGTGGCGATGAAACCGGCAATACACTTCGGCAACCACTTTTGGGAGATCAGCGGCATGGCCGCGATCGAAAGCTCGCCGTGCTGGTTGTTCCTCAGACCGTCGGCAAAAGTCTCCAGGAAACCAAGGCCCGTATAGACACGCTCGACTTGATCGAACAATGCCAGTCCTTCAGCGGTCGCGGTCAGCCTATTGCCGCTGCGCTGGAAAAGCGTGAGCCCTAGGCCATATTCCAATAATTTCAGATGTTTGGAGACTGATGGTTGCGCTAGACCCAGGTTCTTTGCGGCCTGGGTAACCGTGCCGGATTCAAAAACGGCCTTGAAGATCTCGACCTGGCGTATATTCACCGACCATTCCTTTTTTTTAGACTATACACAAATATCTATATTATTAGCAATGCTGGTTTTTGTGCATAATCCTCAAAGTAGGGGGTTTTGAGGGGCGTACAGCATGCGGAACTTGACGGAAAGCCAGCACAAGATCCTCGACACAAAACGAAAGGTTTGGCCGAGTGAACTGGCATTTCCCGAGACCGTTTACGCCGGTCGGCTGGAACTCGTTCAACAGGAACTGCGGGCGCGGGAATTGGCCGGGGTCTTGCTGTTCGATCCGGAGAACATGTTTTGGCTCACCGGGTACCAAACAATCGGATATTTCACCTTTCAGGCCATGTTCGTCCGGCCAAGCGGCAATCCGGTCATTGTCACCCGGGTCGTCAACCATGACATGGCACTGGCAATTCCAACGATCGCGGACGCGGTGCCCGTGTTCGACACCGAAGATCATATCAAAGTCCTCGAGACTTACATCCAGAACACCACGCCGAAGGGTCGGATCGGAATAGAAACGACCAGCCGTTATCTGAACGTTCACGACTACACACGGCTTACCGGTCTGTTTGGTGACCGGCTCGCTCCCTTCACCGGGGTTATCGAAGCCAGGCGGATGGTCAAGACCGCGGTCGAGCCCGTCCGCGGTC
>JANQKX010000675.1 GCA_028280915.1 Kiloniellaceae bacterium | reverse complement strand
CTGCACGCAAAACCCGACAACCGGCAAGGAGGTGGACGGCTGGCACCCGGAAGTCCTGCGCCCCGCACAGACCTCCGAAAACGTGTTGATCGTCGGCGGGGGCCCCGCCGGCCTGGAATGCGCGCTTACGCTGGCGCGGCGGGGGATCCAGGTCATTCTGGCCGAGGCCGGCGACGCTTTAGGCGGCCGTGTCCTGAAGGAGTCCGCCCTGCCTGGTCTCTCCACCTGGCGCAGTGTCGCGGATTATCGCATCCATCATCTAAATCAGCTTGCCAATGTCAGCCTTTATCTGGGCAGCGAACTCTCGACGGATCATCTTTTGGAGTTCGATATTCCCCATATCGTCTTGGCCACAGGCGGGCGATGGCGCAAGAACGGCACCGGCCGTCAGTATGACCAGCCGATCGCGGGTTGGGAGGGCAAAAACGTCTTGACCGCCGATGATGTTATGGAGGGCATCCAAGTCACAGGCCGGGTGGTCGTTTTCGACGATGACCATTTTTATTTGGGCAGTGTAATCGCGGAAAAGCTGGCCCGGGCCGGTTGTGATGTGGTACTGATAACGCCTGCGGCCGATGTGGCCTCCTACAGCAAATTCACCCTGGAGTTTTCCCACGTGATGGCACGCCTGGCCGCGCTCGGCATCGAGGTCTGTGTGCAACACAACTTGGATCGCATCGATGACGGCGGCGTGCACATTAGCCATATCTGGACGGGTGCCCCGCGCGAGATCGAAGCGCAAACCTGTATCATGGTGACCATGAAAGATCCCGCCCTGGCAGCCTTCGCCGATATCTCGGCATGCCAGGCCCGCCTGGCCGAAGCCGGCATCAGGTCCCTTTCCCGAATCGGCGACTGCGTCGCCCCGGGCCCCATCGCCATGGCGATCCACGACGGGCACCGCTACGGCCGCGCGTTTGGTAAGGGCCTTGTTTGACCGATACACGCCTTTTGCCGGTGGCCAAAACCGCTAGGCCAAAAACACCATTCCGATTAGCTCGCTAAGCTGGGCGGCGATCGCCTTGGCGCCGCGGTCCCTTTTTTGGCCGACCACCCCTTGCCAACACCGGCCGATGTTGTGCCTTCTTAAATGATTGACCAAAGACCAATCCCCGGATCACTTCCTATTTTGCGATCCCATTTCGCCGAAGGTTGCGATCTAGGCAGTGATTTTACCGGTTTTAGTGTCCCTACCAGATGAGGGGACGCCGGAAAGGTTCCGGATGTTCATTTTCTCTGTGACATTATATCTGGCAGCCAAAGGGCGATTTCAGGGAATATGACCAGCAGGACAACCGCACCCAGCATGATGAGGAACATGGGGACCGCCGCGCGAGATACAAAGCCGATATCGCGCCCGGTCATGCCTTGGACGAGGAATAAGTTGAAGCCGATCGGTGGCGTGATCAAGGCCATTTCGCCGACAAGAACAACGAATACACCGAACCAGATCAGATCGATGCCGGCGGCTCGTACCAGGGGTTCGACCACCGCGATGGTCAGGACGATCATGGAGATGCCATCCAAAAAACATCCCAACAGCATGTACATCACCATCAGCGCGATGATGAGCGCGGTCGCCGACAACTCCATCTGCCCGATCCATTCGGCGAGTTCTCTTGGCAGGCCGGTGAACCCCATTGCGAGCGTCAAAAAGGAAGAGCCGGCCAGCAGCAAGATGATCATTGACGTTGTTTTGACCGTCCCGATCAGGGTTTCCTTGATCGTGTCGAAAGACAATGATCCTTGTGCGGCCGCCATGATCAATGCACCCGCCACGCCCAGCACGGCGGCTTCGGTGGGGGCCGCGATCCCGGAATAGATTGACCCGATGACCCCCAGGACCAGGGCAGCAATGGGTATGAGTTCTAGGAGGCCTTTGAGTTTCTCGGATAGGCTTGATCCGGACTCGCGAATGCCACGGCCCTCCTGGCTCAGCATCCCCCAGCCGACGTTGTAGAGCAGGAACAGGCCCGCCAGGAGCAGGCCGGGCATCAGCCCGGCCATGAAGAGCCGCGCGATCGATTCCTCGACCATGATGCCGTAGATGATCATCGTGATCGATGGCGGGATGAGCAACCCCAAGGTGCCGGCGCCCGCAAGTGTGCCGGCAACCATGGAGTCTGGGTAGCCGCGCTTTTTCAGCTCGGGCATGGTAATCTTTCCCACGGTCAGTAAGGTGGCCGCCGACGAGCCGGAGATTGCCGAGAACGCGGTGCAGCCGACCACGTTGACATGGAGCAGCCCCCCGGGCATCCGCCTTAGCAGCGGGGAGAGACCGTCAAAGAGGCTCTTCGACAAACGGGTTCGACAGAGAATTTCGCCCATCCAGACAAACAGCGGCAGTGACGCCAGACCCCACAGCGAGATATGAGACCAAACGGTGGTCGCCATTGCCGGGCCCATGGGGCGCGATGTAAAGAACTCCATGGCGAACATGCCGGCAATCAGCAAAGCGGCACCGATCCAGACCCCGAACGCCAGGCAGATCACCAAAATGACCGCAATCAGGGTGGCCATGGTAACCGGGTCCATCAAGAATCTCTCTTTGTTTCGCTCAGCAGATCGTCTCCGCGCCGTGTCCAGGGCGTTTCGCCGGTCAGGCAATAGGCGATGAAGTGATGCACCAGGGCCACGGCGAATATGCTGAACCCGAGGGCCGCGGGAAACTGCGGAATCCAGAGGGGCAAGCCGTCCGAGCCGTCGCTGAGGTCGCCGAACTGCCAGGAAATGTTCACCATGCGCAGCATGAAAAAAGCCAGGTAGATCAGAGCCGCCGTCGTCAGGAGCAGGGCAAAAACCTCGGAGACGCCCCGCCCCCGCGCCGGCAGAGCGTTTAACACCAGATCGACCCTGATATGCGCACCTGCCCGGAAGGTATAGGCCAGTCCGAAGCCGCCCGCCGCGGCCATCGCATAACCCGCACCCTCGGTCAGGCCACCCACGTAAATCCCCAAAAGCCGTGACACAATGCTGGTCGCGACGAGCACGGCGATGACGACGATGGCGGCCG
Organism: Kiloniellaceae bacterium; assembly: GCA_028280915.1. GTDB lineage: Bacteria > Pseudomonadota > Alphaproteobacteria > Kiloniellales > Kiloniellaceae > JANQKX01. Next base: position 1,786 of record JANQKX010000675.1, on the reverse strand, counting down.
CGGCAACCGCACCGCAGGCCGCGTACAGCGTTACAAGGGCGCGATCGATTTTCAGGGCCAAGGCGCGCATGGAAATGCCGTTTATGAACCGCGGTAGGCGTCGATGACCTTGGCTCCGGCATCACCGGTCGCCTCGATCCACTCGTTGGTCATTTGCTCACCGATCGCGGTCAGCTCCGCCAGCAGCGCGTCGGATGGTGGCAGCACTTTCATGCCGTTCTCTTTCATGGTCTTGATGTAGTTCGCGTTCTGGGCTTCCATTTCATCCCAGACGGCGGCTTCGGCGGCGGCGGCCGCTTCCAACACAGCCGCTTGGGTGGCGTCGTCAAGATCATTCCAGGCGTCCAGATTGACGACAACGCCGGACTTGGGCAGCCAGGCATTCACTTCATAATAGTAGTCAGCGTAATCCCAGATCTTTTGCCAGATGCCGATGGCGCCCGAGGCCATCATGGATTCGGCCACGCCTGTCGAGAAGGCCTGTGCGATTTCACTGGCTTCCGTTTTGGTCGGGACGGCCCCCATCAGTTCGGCCAGGCGTGTGGTCGAGGCATCATAAGCCCGGAACTTGACGCCCTCCATGTCTTCAACTGTCTTCACCTCCTTTTTCGAGAACAACCCCTGAGGCGGCCAGATGGGCGCGAAGAGCAACTTCAGGCCCAGATCCTCCAATGCGGCCTCAACTTCGGCCTTGGATACATCATAGAGCTTCTTGGACTGCTCGCGATTGGTGGCGAGGAACGGGACGGTGTCCAGGCCCAGCATCGGGACCTGTTTCGAATGGGCCCCCAGAAAACGTCCACCCAGAGGCACCTGGCCCTCGCGCACCGCGCGCAGGATATCCGCGCCCTTGTAGAGCGAGCCGCCGGGATGCACGGTGATTTCAAGCTCGCCATTGGTGCGTTCTTTCACATCCTCGGCAAAGGCGACGTAGGCTTGCGAAATGAAGTTGCCCGCGCCATAGGCACTGGGCATGTCCCACTTGGTTGCGGCAAAGGAAATGCCGGGCCAAAGAACAGTTGAAGCGGCGCCCACCACGCCTGTGGCAAGGGTCTGTCGTCTCGTCAGCTTGATGTGGGTCATTGCTCGTTCCTTTGTGGTTGGGTCGGATTAAACATCGATTTCGAGAAGGTTGCGTGGATAGTCGGTCAACACCTCGCAGCCGTTTTCGGTGACATGTACGCTGTCGCTGATCGCCATTCCGAAGCCGTCGCGAAACATGGTGGGGATGATGTGGAAGGTCATGTTGGGCCGCAGCACCATGGGGTCATCGGGGCGCAGCGAATAGATGTGGCCCTCCGCCCAGTTGGGGGGGAAACCGATGCCGATGCCATAAGCGGTGCGGCTTTTGAAGTACTGTCCCAAGCCGCGGTCCTCCACCTTGCTGCGGCAGGCAAAGTCGATCTCACCCGAGGTGATGCCCGGGCGGATGGTTCGGATTGCCGTTTCCAGAACGTCGATCAAAGCCTCGGCGGTAGCCTTTTGCGCGTCGGTGGCTTTCCCGACCACTGCTGAGCGTGACATCATCGCATGATAGCGGTCGACACAGCCCGCGCCCTCCAACAGAACAACATCGCCTTTTTTGATCGTATTACGCTTCCACAGGGCAAAGCACAGCTCACTGCGCGGGCCCGTGACGACCATGGGCGGGTGCCCAATGTACTCGCTGCCGGCAGCAATCGATCCTGCATAGAGTGCGGCTGCCAGGTCATTATCCGTCGCGCCGGGGGCGATGGCGTCCAACGCCTTTGCCATGCCGGCCTCGACCGCGCGGGCGGCGGTGCGC
>JANQKX010000663.1 GCA_028280915.1 Kiloniellaceae bacterium | reverse complement strand
ACCAGAGAATGCCCGATATGACCGGGGTCGATTTTTTGAAGATCGTGCGGGAACGCTGGCCGGAGACCGTGCGTATGATCATCTCGGGCTACACCGATGCCGAGGATATCATCTGCGGCGTGAACGAGGCGGGGATCTATCAATACATCACCAAGCCCTGGCATCCCCAGAACCTCGTCCTGACCCTGAAAAACGCCGTGCGCTTGTTCGAGCTGCAGCGGGAAAACGACCTCCTGGCGGTGGAACTTAAGGTCACCACCGACCGGGGCGAGCGGGTGGTGGAAAAGCGGCGCGCGGGCCTGCGCCAGCAGTACCAGCATGACGACGGCATCGTGCGCGGCGAATGCAGCCCCATGAACACCATCTGCCAAAAACTGACCCAAGTGGCCCCTTACGATGTTTCCGTGCTCTTGATGGGCGAGTCGGGCACGGGCAAGGAGCTGGCGGCCCGTTCCCTGCACTACAATTCCTTGCGCTGGAATAAGCCCTTTGTGGTGGAAAACTGCGCGGCTTTGCCGGACGAGCTTTTGGAGAGCGAGCTCTTCGGTCACAAGCGCGGTGCCTTCACCGGCGCGGTGGACAACCATGTGGGCCTCTTCGAGCGCGCCGACGGCGGCACGGTTTTTCTCGATGAGATCGGCGTGGTCTCGCCGGCCTTTCAGGTCAAGCTGCTGCGTGTCCTGCAGGAAGGCGAGATCCGCCCCGTGGGCGCCAACAAAACCCGCTCGGTCGACGTGCGGGTGGTCGCCGCCACCAACAAGAACCTGGAGGAAGAGGTGCGCGCTGGCCGTTTCCGCGAGGACCTCTTTTACCGCTTGGCGGCGGTGACCATCGAGCTGCCAACTTTGCGGGACCGGCGCGAGGACATCGCGATCCTGGCGCGCGTCCTGCTGCGCAAGCAGGCCACCGCCCTCGGCAAGCCGGTGGAAGGGCTGACCGACGAGGCGATTGCCTGTTTCATGTCCTACCATTGGCCGGGCAATATCCGGGAACTGCAAAACGAGTTGCAGCACATGTTGGTGATGGGGCCGGACAACGCTCGCCTGGGCGCGGATTTGATCAGCCCCCGCATCCTCCGTGGGGCACCCGACGCGGAGACAGGGGAATTGGAGATTTTCGATAGCGGATCAGGTACACTGAAAGCCAGGATCGAGTCCTTGGAAGCCCGCATCTTGCAGGAAACCCTGATCCGCAACCGCTGGAACAAGAGCCGGGCGGCCAAGGAACTGGGTCTCAGCCGGGTCGGCCTGAGGAGCAAGCTGGAACGTTATGGGCTGGAAAAAGTTGAAAGCCTCGAAGGTGAAGACAAACAAAGACTGGTGCACTGACCGGCATGGACGGCATGACTAAACTTGGCAGGGAAACCATCGCCGATGCCGGAAACGGCTTGATCGACCAGGCTGGTGTGGCGGAGGCCATCGCCCTCAACCCGGACCGGGAAGAAGTCTGGATCGAGGTCATCCAGAAAATGGAGCAGGTGTATTCGGACCTGGTGCGCTATCAGGTCGAACTGGAGGAAAAGAACGCGGCGCTTGAGGACGCGCACCAGTTCATCGCCAGCGTCCTGACCTCCATGACCGATGTGCTCTTGGTCTGCGACGCCGATGGGCGGCTGCAGCGGGTCAACTTCGCGGCGGAAAAACTCATCGGCGAGCGGGAAGCCGTCATGATGGACCGGGATATCGCGTCCCTTTTTAGCGCCGATTCCGTTACCACGGTGCAGTCTTTTTTGGAGCAAATCCGCTCCGACCGGGTGATTGTCGATCAAGAAGTATCCTTGCTGACCAAGGAGGGGGCGCCCGCGCCGCTGGCGGTCAACTGCACCGCCCGCTATGACCACGGCGGGCGCCTGGTGGGCATGGTGCTCATCGGCCGGCCGGTGGGCGAGCTGCGCCGGGCCTACGAACAGCTTGACCGTGCCCATCGAGACCTGAGCCAGGCCCAGCAGCATCTGGTGTTTTCGGAAAAGATGGCCGCATTGGGTCAATTGGTGGCGGGCGTGGCCCACGAGTTGAACAATCCGATCAGCTTTGTCTTTGGCAACATGCACGCCTTGAAGCGGTACGGCGAGCATCTGACCGCCTACCTGACAGCCATGGACGAAGGGGCATCGCCGGAACGGCTGGGAGAGTTGCGCCAAACCCACCGCATTGACCGTATCTTGAAGGATATCGGGCCCTTGGTGGACGGCACCTTGGAAGGGGCGGAACGGGTCAGCGAAATCGTGCAGGATCTGCGCCGTTTTTCCAGCAGCCAGGAAGAGCCCCTGGAACGCTTTGACTTGACCCGGGTGGTGAAGACCGCGACCCGCTGGGTCACCAAGTCGGCCAAGTCCAAACTAAGAATCGACTTCCATGTGCCGGAGGATTTGGAGGCCCTTGGGCGCAAGGGCGCGGTGCACCAAATCGTGGTCAATCTGGTGCAGAACGCGGTCGATGTCACCGCCGATCTGAAAGATCCCTGCATTCAGATTGCTTGTGGTTCGGATAAAGGGGACGCCTGGGTGCGCGTCCAGGATAACGGGCCGGGCATTGCGGCTGAAAACTTGGGCAAGGTTTTTGATCCCTTTTTCACCACCAAGCGGCTGGGCGAAGGCACCGGCCTCGGCCTCTATGTGAGCTACGGCCTGGCGGAGGAACTGGGCGGGCGCCTCAGCTGCCGCAACGACCCGGAAAGGGGCGGGGCCGAGTTTACCTTGCAATTGCCGCGCGGAGAGGACCATGACGGCTAACGGACACGAGGGCGGCGCCAAGACCTTGCTGTGGCTGCAATCCGGTGGCTGCGGCGGCTGTACCTTGTCCATGCTTTGCGCGGAATCCCCGGATCTGCTCACTTCCTTGGCCGCTGGCGGTATTGAACTTCTGTGGCACCCCTCCCTCAGCGAGGCGTCGGGCCGGGAGGCGATCGGCATCCTGGAGGATATCCTGGCCGGCAAGACCAAGCTGGACATCTTGTGCCTGGAAGGCTCGGTGATCCGCGGGCCCAATGGCACCGGGAAGTTTCACATTTTGGCGGGCACCGGCCGGCCGGTCATGCAGTGGCTGTCCGACTTAGCACCTCATGCGGACTACGTAGCGGCGGTGGGAAGCTGCGCGGCTTTCGGCGGGATCACGGCGGCCGGCGGCAACCCGTCCCAGGCCTGCGGACTATCCCACGACGGCACCATCAAGGGCGGTCTGCTCGGCCTGGACTTCCGCTCCCGCGCCGGGCTGCCGGTGATCAACATCGCCGGCTGTCCCACCCATCCCAACTGGGTGGTCGAGACCTTGCTGCAGATCGCCATGGGGGACTTTTCGGAAGATGACATGGATGATTGGGGACGCCCCCGGTCCTATGCAGACCATCTGGTGCACCACGGCTGTCCCCGTAATGAGTTCTACGAATTCAAGGCGAGCGCCATGGAGCTTTCGGACCTGGGCTGTATGATGGAACATCTGGGCTGCAAGGGCACCCAGGCCCACGCCGATTGCAATACGCGCCTGTGGAACGGCAGCGGGTCGTGTCTGCGCGGCGGCTATGCTTGCATCAACTGTACCGCGCCGGGCTTTGAGGAGCCCCATCACGCCTTCGTGGAAACGCCTAAGCTCGCGGGCATTCCCATCGGCCTGCCCACCGACATGCCCAAGGCCTGGTTCGTGGCGCTCGCTCCGCTGTCCAAGGCGGCGACGCCGAAGCGCCTGCGCGAGAACGCGGTGGCCGACCACATCCGCGTGCCGCCCTCGGACCGGGCGCGGCAAAAGACATGAGCCGGCGCGTCGTCGGGCCCTTCAACCGGGTCGAAGGCGACCTCGAGGTCCGGCTCGAGATCGCCGAGGG
>JANQKX010000016.1 GCA_028280915.1 Kiloniellaceae bacterium | reverse complement strand
ATCACCCCTTGCGTATTGGTGATGGGCGAGAGCTTCTTGATCTCGTCCGGGCCGACGATTTCCGTCTCCAGGCCCATGTAGCGGTGCTTGGCCCGCTCGGCCTTTAGGAAGTCCATGCGGTCGGGGCTGCCCGCCAAGGTCAAGCCGCCCACGTGGTGCAGTCCGCAGGACTGGCCGGAGATCTCCTCCAGCTCCCGGTAGAGCTGGATGGTATACCCCTGCAGGGCCGCCATGTTGGTGTCCGCGTTCAAGGTGTGAAATCCGCCCGCCGCGTGCCAGGTGGAGCCGGAAGTCAATTCCGACCGCTCTATCAACATCACGTCGGTCCAGCCGAGCTTGGTCAGGTGATAAAGTACGCTGCAGCCCACCACGCCGCCGCCCATTACCACCACCCGCGCTTGGGATTTCATAAGCCTTCCCCTTTCCAGTTGCCTCAAATCACCCTGGTCCCTTAGCGCATTATGTCAGGGAGGTAAATCGGGTTTCTCGGATCAGGAACAGCGCGGTGATCAAAGTGACGGCGCCACAGGCCGCCACCCAGTAGGCCGGCGCGATGGGATCGCCCGTGGCGGTGAGCAGCCAGGCGGCGATCAAGGGGGTGGTGCCGCCGAAGTAGCCGATGGACGCGTTGTAGGCAAAAGCGAGTCCCGTACAGCGGACGGAGCGAGGGATCAACTCCACCATGGACGGCACCACGCCGCCAGAGGCTATTCCGAGGGCAATGACAAAGCCCAATTCTCCCAAGAAGATGGCGGCCGGGTCCGTACTGTGAATCAAATGGAAAAAGGGAACGGTGCCAAAGGCCAACAAGGTGCCGCCAAGGAGCAAAAGGGGCCGTCGGCCGATGCGATCGGAAAACCATGCGCCCAGCGGCATCACCAAGAGCAATAGGGCCATGGCGCCGGTGTTCAGGTTGAAGGCCACGTTTTCCGACAGCTTGTCCACATCGCGGATATAAGTCACCGCATAGACAAAGGCGGCGTAAAAGCCCACGCCGTAGCCCACATTCAACAGCGCCACCTTGATGACCGGCCAACGGTGTTTGCCGAAGGAGTCCCTCACCGGGCTCAGGCTCTTGGGGCCGGGTTCGGTCACATGCAGAGAACGGCGGATCACGTAGCCGGTGGCGGCGACCAAGATGCCCGCCAGGAAGGGCAGGCGCCAGCCCCAGGCGGTGATCTGCTCATCGCTCAATACCGTGGTCAGCAGGTCCCCCATGCCGGAGCCGATCAAGATGCCCAGGACGGCGCCCCAGGGTCCCCAGATGGCATTCATGGCCCGATTGTCGGGCGCGGCATGCTCCACCAGAAAAACGATGGAACCGGTGTATTCGCCGCCCACCGACAGCCCTTGCACGATGCGAAACAGGACGATCAAGATGGGCGCGAGGATGCCGATGGTCTCGTAGGTGGGTAAAAAAGCCATGAACACCGTGGGCAGGGCCATGGCCATCATGGACAGCAGCAAGGCGCGCTTGCGGCCCACCAGATCTCCGATACGGCCAAAGATGAGCCCGCCCAGGGGGCGCACCAAAAACCCGGCGGCAAAGGCACCAAAAGCGGCGATCAAGGAGACCGCCGGGTCGCTGGCGGGAAAAAACAGCTTGCCGATCACCGTGGCGAAGTAACCGTAGACCGCAAAGTCATACCACTCCATCACGTTGCCAATCAGCCCCGCCATGATGAGCTTTTGGCGCGGCACTGGAGTTGGGGTATCGGCCATGGAGCGGTCTCCTCAAGGGGCGAGCGGGGAAGGTCTCGGAGTCTCAGAGTCTCCGGGTCATTAGGGGGCATCCGGCAAGGGCTGCAGACGCTTGATCAAGGACAAGACTTCCTTGAAGAGGGGCTGGTCGGCCCGCTCCAGCCATTCAAACAGCACCATCTCTGCGGAAACCGCGGGGATGCCTCCGTCACGCAGACGGGTTAACGCCAGTGCCTTGTTGGCCGGGAAGCGCGACCCGGTGGCGTTGGCGACCAAGTACGGCCTGAAGCCGGCCTCCCGCAGCCCGAACGCGGTCTGGAGCACACAGACGTGGGCTTCCGCGCCGCAGAGGATCGCTTGATCCCGGTCCAGCGCCTTGAGCCGGGACAGCGCCGCCGGCTCCGCCGTGGCGCAGAAATGGGTCTTTTTCAAGATGCGGGCGGAATCCAGATAGGCCCGCAAGGGCGGCACCGTGACGCCGATACGATCCGCGCAATGCTCCGTCGCCAGGCAGGGCAGGTCCAAAGCGCCGGCGGCTTGGGCCAAAATGGCCACGTTGTCCACGAGAAGGGAGGCATGTTGCAGGGCCGGAACCAGCTTTTCCTGCATGTCCACGATCAGCAAAAACGAACGCCTTGGATCGATGCGGTAAGTGTCAATTGTTTCGCGAGTCATTGGCCGATTGGTTTCTGAAGTGCGTTTAAAGGTCTTGGCCATCAGGTCTTGGATTTTAGCGCCTGGTCGCGGATCTGCGATAGGGTTTGGCGCGGGGTGATGGCCTCGGGGTCAATGACCAGTTCGATGATGGCGCCTTGGCCCGATGCCGCGGCCCGTTCGAAGGCGGCCGGAAAGGCAGCCGTCTCGGTCACCCGTTCGCCGTGATAGCCATAAGCCTGGGCCAGGACCTGGAAATCCGGATTTTGCAGTGCCGTCCCCACGACCCGCCCGGGGTAGTTGCGCTCCTGGTGCATGCGGATGGTGCCGTAGATGCCGTTATTCAGGAGGATCACGATGGGCCGGGCCTCATGCTGGGCGCCGGTGACCAGTTCTTGGCCGGTCATCTGAAAATCCCCGTCGCCGGCAAAGCAGACCACCATGCGTCCGGGCTCGGCTGTTCTGGCGGCCACGGCGGCGGGAATGCCATAGCCCATGGCCCCGCTTTGCGGCGCCAGCAGACGGGCGTCCTCGCCGAACAAAAAGAACTTGTTGGGCCAGATGGTGAAGTTGCCCGCCCCGTTGGTGATGATCACGTCGCGCGGCAAATTATCGCGCAGCCAGGCCATGACCTGCCCCGCATCCACGCCGCCCGGCTGAGCCGGAGAGTCCAGGCTGGCCAGGAAATCCTTCCGAGCCTCCGCCCGCCAGGACGACCAGGGCCGGGATTCCATCGGCGGTCGATCAGCCAAGGCGGCGAAAAAGCTGTTGGGCCCGGCATTGACCGCGCAAGCCGGCTGATAAACCTTGCCCAGTTCCTGGTCCGAGGGGTGCACGTGAATAAGCGTCTGCGCCGGCTGGGGGACTTTTAGGAGGCTATAGCCTTCGGTGGTAATTTCCCCCAGATCAAAGCCCACCGCCACGATGACGTCGGCGGCGTCGATCAACGCTCGGGTGGCGGGTGTCATGCCCACCCCCGCGTCGCCCACATAGCAGGCATGGTGGTTGTCGAAGAGATCCTGCCAGCGAAACCCGGCAATCACGGGCAGGTCATTGACCTCGGCAAAACGCTTAAGGGCCGCCCGGCCGTCCGGCCGCCACCCGCTACCACCGACCCAAAGCAGGGGCCGCTGGGCCCGGCTCAACAATCCGCACACCTGATCGATCGAAGCGGATGCCGGGGCGGGCTCCAGGGGCAGAACCGGCGCGGCCCGATCACCGGGCGCCACGGACATCCGCTCGTGCAGCATATCCTCGGGCAAGGAGATCACCACCGGGCCGGGGCGGCCATTGAGCGCCGTCCCGTGGGCCCGCGCCATGATTTCCGGCAAGCGCGCGGCATCGTCCACCTCCACCACCCATTTGGCGACGGAGCCAAAAAACTGTTGATAGTCGATCTCTTGGAAGGCTTCCCGGCCGCGGGCGGCGCGCTCCACCTGCCCCACCAGAAGGATCATGGGGGTGGAGTCCTGGGCCGCCGTGTGCACGCCGATGGCCGCGTTGGTCGCACCAGGCCCGCGAGTCACGATACATAGGCCCGGCCGGCCGGTCAGCTTGCCGTAGGCCGCGGCCATGAAGGCGGCGCCCCCTTCCTGCCGGCACATGATCACGCGGATGCGGTCGGCTGTGCCGTAGAGGGCATCGAGGACCGGCAGGTAACTCTCCCCCGGCACGCCGAAAATGGTGTCGGCGCCCTGCGCCAGCAAACAATCGACCAGCAGCTCCCCGCCCGTGCGCTCAGTCACGGCACTTCCCCCAAGTATTTCCGATGCCTCAGCGATAACCGGAAATTCCGCCGGAGGGAAGGCAAATATCTGACGGACCAACCGAATTTTGCGACCGGGGTCGGGGACCAAATCGGGGCCTAAAGGGTCACGACCTTGCCGGGGTTCATGATGTTCTTGGGGTCCAGGGCCTGTTTGACCGCGCCCATGGCCGCCAGTTTTACCGGCGAGATGTAGGCCGCCAAGCCGGCCCGTTTTGACATGCCGATGCCGTGCTCGGCCGAGAGGGCGCCGCCCATTTCCCTGAGACCTTGGTAAACGGCATGGGAGACGGCCTTGGCTGTGTCCGCCGATTGGGGGGAACCGTTACTGATGGTGAAGTGCATGTTGCCGTCACCCAAATGGCCGAAACAGGACACGATGAAGGAGGCATCAATGGCCTTGACCCGGCTTTCCAGGCCGTCCAGATAGGCTTGCAGATGGGCCAGCGGCACGGAGACATCGTACCACAGCCCATTGGGATAGGCCGTTTCCAGGGACCAATCCTCGCGCAGGCGCCAAAAATCCGCCCGCTCCCCTTCGCTTTGGGCAATGACCGCGTCCAAGACCTCGCCCGCTTCGAAGGCGCCCCCCAAGGCCTCGTGAAAAATCTCCTCCTCCCCGCCGGACGTGCCCCGCACGCGGCCATCCAACAAGACAAAGGCTTGGGCATCGGGTGTGGCGACCAGAGAGTCCAGGCCGATCAGCCCGGCGGTAATCCGGGCGTAAGTGGCGAACATGACCTCGGCCCCCAGGAGCTCGAAGTCGTTCCGCCCCATCACCCGGCGGAAAAGGGCGACGGCTTCCGCCGCGCCGGGGCAGGCGCAAAGGGCCGAACATGTGGGCTCGGCCTTGGGCAGGAGCTGCAGGACCACCCGGGTCACGATGCCCAGGGTGCCTTCCCCACCGATGAACAAATGTTTGATGTCATAACCGTCGGTCACCTTGGTCACC
>JANQKX010000008.1 GCA_028280915.1 Kiloniellaceae bacterium | reverse complement strand
CAACGCCCTGATCCTCCTGGGGGCGGGTAACGTTCTCACGCCGGACGGGCAAGTCGCGCCCACCATGGCGGGCTTGGCGCGGATTGAAGGCGCCGCCCGGGCTTACCGGGACTGTGCGGCGCAAGGCCGGCTTTGCCGTTTGGTGGTGAGCGGCGGCGACCCGGCGGGCCTGGGGCAAAGCGAGGCGGCGGTTTACGCCCGGCATCTGCAAAGCCTGGGTGTGCCCGAAAATGATCTGATCATTGAAGGAAACAGTTTAAACACCTGGCAAAACGCGCAGTTCTCCGTTCCCCTTGTTGAGGGCCTGGCGGTGAACCGGGCCTTTTTGCTGACCGCGGCCACCCACATGCCCCGGGCCGACCGCTACTTTCGCCATTTCGGCCTGGCGGCGGACTGGTGGCCCACCAACTACCACGTGGCCAGCGCCTCGCCCTTTCGGATGGGGTTCAATCTGGCGCTCATGGACCTGTGGTTCCACGAGCGGGTGGGCTGGTGGCGCTACGATGTTTATAACCTCTTGGGCCGCAATGCGCCGCCGCGCCCGCTCCTCACTCTGACCGACCCGCAAGCCTGCCCCAACTAGAGCTTCCCCGCGCGGTCAAAAGGCTTGATTTGCTTTTTGCCGGCAGGCATGCACCAATGTAATTAATCAAAAAAACAACACCTTGGGGAGTTTTGTTATGATGGATTCCGCCCTGTTGGCGCCCCAGGACTGGAGTTTTCCCGTCCCCATCGCCTATGGCCCGGGCCGGCTCGCCGAACTGGCCGTCCTTTGTTCCCGGGCCGGCATGAGCCGTCCGCTGATCGTCACCGACCGGGGCAGCCGGGGCTTGCCCTTCATCGCCGCGGCCGAGGGGCATCTGCGCGACGGCGGCCTGCCAGCGGCCGTGTTCAGCGAAATCTCGCCCAATCCCCGCGACGACGAGGTCGCGGCGGGCAAGGCCGCCCTGATGGAAAATGGCTGCGACGGCGTGGTGGCCATCGGCGGCGGCAGCGGCATGGATGGGGCCAAGGCCATTTGCCTGGTGGCCCGGAACGACATCGATCTGTGGGACTTCGACTACACCAAGCCGGTGCCAAAAGTCGATGAGGCCGATCCCTTTCCGCCGCTGATCACCGTTCCCACCACCGCCGGCACGGGGGCGGAGACCGAGGGCACGGGCATGATCACCGATACGGTCCACACCATGAAGCTCTGCGTCGACCATCCCCGGTTTCAGCCTGCCTGGACCCTCTTGGATCCGGAGCTGACCCTGGGCCTGCCCCGGGATCTGACCGCCTGGACCGGCTGCGACGCCATGGTACATGCCATCGAGGCCTATTGCGTGCCCGGCTTTCACCCCTTGTGCGACGGGGCGGCGCTGGAGGGGCTGCGCCTGATCTCCCGCTGGCTGCGCACCGCGGTGCGCGAACCCTCCCATCTGGAAGCCCGCGGCGCCATGCTGGTGGGGTCCTGCCTCGCGGGCATCGCTTTTTTGAAGGGACTGGGCCTGGTCCATTCCATCAGCCACATGGTGGGCGCCCAATACGATACCCACCATGGCCTGACCAACGCGGTGATGCTGCCGGCGGTGCTGCGCTTCAACGGGCCGACCTTGGGGGAAAAGACCGTGCCCATGGCCCAAGCCATGGCCTTGCCCGATACTTCCTTTGACGCCTTCTACGGCGCGATTTGTCAGTTGCTGGACGATCTACGCATTCCGCGCCACCTGGCGGACCTGGGTGTCGCCGCGGACCAGATTCCCGGCCTGGCGGAAAGGGCCTTTCAGGACGCCTTGACCCAAACCAACCCGCGTCCGGCTTCCCCGGCCGACATTCAGGCCGTCATGGAAGAGGCCATGACGGCCGGCCGATAAAACCACGCCGCCAAATTCACAAAACAAATCCGGCCCGGGTGCGGCGGCACCCGAACCGGTATTTGGCCTTTACACATTAAAGGCGCGTGCCTCTCGCGCCGAAACCTGCTGTCAGGAAACTTCCTTGATGGTTTCGCCGGCGCCGATGATTTCGATCTTCATGCCGAAACGTTCCACCATGGGCGCGATGAGCTTTTGCACCATGGTCATGGCGTCTTCGGCATCTTGTTTGCTCTTGTAATTCGAGACCAGCAGATAGCTGCCTGGCGCGACCTCGACCATTTGATGGCCGGTGTGATGGTCACTTTCACGCACGGCGCTGGCCACCTGATCGTCATAGTGGGCCATGAGGGCGTCGGCGTTGTCGGCGGGTACGGTGATCGAATAGATTTTACTGTACATGAAGGGCCTCCTTTGGGTGTGAGCCGCGGATGGGCGACCAAGTTCGGCGTCGATGTTCGGCGGGCTTGACCCCGTCCGTTCGGCAAGTCTAGCTGGTGGCCGAGGCCTCCGCCAATTAACTTTGCGCGGCGCGGAAATTTATCTGTGGATCGTTGGTACTTGTTGGATAACTGGGCCGGCAGAAAACTGAAAAGGAAAGAACAAGATATGTATGTGCTTTACGGCGGCAACGTCACCCGGTCCTTGCTGGTGGAAATGGTCTTGGCCGAGGGGGAATTGGCCTATGACCTGCGCAACGTGGATACGGAGGCCGGGGAACACCGCGCGCCCGAGTTTCTGAAGATCAACCCGGCGGGCTGGGTGCCGGCGCTGGTGACCCCGGACGGGGAAGTGCTCTATGAAACGCCGGCCATCAATCTGCACCTGGCCGAAATCCATGGATTGGAACAGCTGGTGCCGCCCGCCGGCGATCCCCAGCGCGGTCAGTTCCTTTGCGGGCTGTTCTACATCACCGGCGAGATCGAGCCGGCCATGAAGCGTTACTACTACGCCCACCGCTTCAGCGACGGCTTGGCCCAGGCGCCGGTGGTCAAGGCCCGGGCCATAGAGCACCTGCGGGACTGCCTGACGGTGATTGATCGGCGCCTGACCGCCAAGGGGCCCTTTCACCTGGGCGACCGCTTCAGCTTGGTGGATCTGACCATGACCTATTGGGCCCGCAGCATCGAGGAGGGCCATGTGCTCGAGGGCCTGGATGCCGTCAAGGCCTGCATGGCCCGGGTGGCCGAACGGCCCCGCCTGGTGCCGCTCTTTGCCCGCCTGCAGCGCATGATGGACGGCTATTTCGACACGGATTGAGCCGCCGCCCGGTCTTGTCTTCCTTCCATACTTCGCTTATCATCGAAGTATAAATGACTGAGATAGCGCAGAAGGGACCGCCATGAAGGAAGGACCTGACATCGCCCGCCTGGGCGCCTTGATCGGCGATCCGGCCCGGGCCAACATCTTGACCGCTCTGATGAGCGGCAAGGCGCTCACGGCGAGCGAGCTGGCGGTGGAGGCGGGGGTGACCCAGCAGACCGTCAGCGCCCATTTGGGCAAGCTCGCCGAGGGCGGCTTGGTGCACCAGCGCAAGGTGGGGCGGCACCGCTATGTGTCCCTGGCCGATGAGGACGTGGGCGCGGTGCTGGAAAGCCTGATGGGCCTGGCCGCCCGCAAGGGGCACACCCGGGTGCGCACCGGCCCTCGGGAGCCGGCCCTGCGCAAGGCTCGGGTGTGTTACAATCACCTGGCCGGCGAACTGGGGGTACAGCTCTTTGACAGCCTGCGTCAGCGGGGCTGCCTCACCGGCGATGACGAGACCTTGACCCTGTCAAAGGCCGGCGAAGGCGTCATGGCCGACTTCGATATCGATCTGGCAAGCATCGCGTCGCCGCGCCGGCCCCTGTGCAAGGCCTGCCTGGACTGGAGCGCCCGGCGCAACCACCTGGCCGGTAGCCTGGGCCAGGCCCTGCTGACCCGCATCTACGATCTGGGCTGGGCCCAACGGGTGCCCGGTACCCGCGTGGTGTCCTTCAGCCCGAAAGGGGAGGCAGCCTTTAGGAAGGCCTTTACGCTTTAGCTCCGGCGGTGCCGCTGGCCCGCTGCTAACTCACCGCGGTGGCCGTGCGCCACCTTAGCCGGCGCGGCTGCACGAGCCGCCGCCGAGCACGCAGAAGCGGGCGCAGTGGGGGTGGTTCAGCTTCACCGCCGTTTCCGCGTCCGCCAGGCTGGTGCCCATGATGAAGTCGTCCTGATAGGGCAGGAGGGTGCAGGGCATGACCACCGGCGCCGCCGCGCCCTTGCGCTTGACCACCATGCGCGAGGTGGCGCACATGATCTCCGCCGGTGCCAGGCCCAAGATGTCCCAGCAGCCTTCGGTGATTTCGGGGATGTCCAGTTCCTCGTCCATTTCGGGGAAGATCACCATGGCTTCCGGGTCTTGGGCATCTACCGGCAGGGCAAGCTCGGCACAGAACTTGGCAAAGCCCAGGCGCGCCTTGGCCTCGGGCTCGCCCCAGCAGCTGCGCCCGGCCAGGCGGATGTGAAAACCGTTTTCTGCCAGCCAGGTCAGCCCTTTGACGGTGGGCCCCCAGCTGTTCTTGCCGCGCTCGATCTCGAACAACTCGCGGGTGTAATGATCCAGGGACACCCGCAGGACCAGGCGCTCGCCATAGCGCTCTTTCAGATCCAAGAGCCCGGCCGCCTGTTTCATCATGGGCCGCATGGCATTGGTCAGGACCAGGGCCTGCAGGCCGCGCTTGAGCACTTCTTCCAGGATGGGGATCAGATGGGGGTTCATGAAGGGCTCGCCGCCGGTGAAGGCGATTTCATTGGTGCCCAGGTTACGCTCGGCGATTTCGTCCAGGTAGGCAACCACCTCGTCGGTGGTGATATAGACCAGCCGGTCGTTGCGCGGGCTGGATTCGATATAGCAGTTCTGGCAGGTGAGGTTGCACAGGGTGCCCGTGTTGAACCACAGGGTCTGCAATTGGGTCATGGGGACCTGGGCGCGACGCTGGCCGTCAGCCGTGATATCCGCGTTTTGAAACTTGCGCGGGTCCAGCCGTTGCAGCTCCGCTTTGGCATTTTGTGTCATAAACCTCGGTCCACCCCTTTTTGGTTGCCCCATTGCACGACCGCTATCTGAGCAGCCTTTTTGAAAATAGGCAAATAAGCCCAGAGCCATAATCACGTTTAGGTGTGATGGACGTGTAGCTGTGAGGGGCGCGGGGTCCGGTGCACCGCGCCGTGATTTTTAAGGGGCACCGCGCCGTGATCTCGGGGGCGCACGCTGCGGCAACGACACAGGCGCGGCGCGCCTATCCCGCCTGGCGGGCCGTGTCTTCCGCGTGCCAGCGTCGGGCCACCCGGTCCAGTTCATCCAGGGCATTGCGCAGCTCGTGACCGCGGGGGGTGAGGGAGTAGGTCACCTTGGGCGGCACGCTGGCCTCGTAGTCCCGGTGCACCAGCCCGGCGCTTTCCAGATGGCGCAGGCGGTCGGTCAGCACCTTGGCCGAGATGGGCATCTTGGTCTTCAAGCGGCCGAAGCGCTGGGGGCCTTCCGTTTCCAGAACCCACAAGATGTAGGTGGTCCAAGGCCCCATCAACTGGCGCAAAAGACTATCCATGGGGCACTTGCCGGCTTCGTGTTCCAAGTCCAATTCTTTCCTAGAAAGGCCAATCTTTTTTGGCCGAATTCCATTAGTTACCAAATAGTACCTACTTTTCAAAAGAAACTAAAGCCCTAAATCAAGCCCTATCACAAGGGCGCCAGCGGCCGGCCGGTCGCGGCGCCGGGATCATCGGGCACGAGCGTGCCTTGCCAGCAAGGGGAGCAGACCATGGCAAAAGTGGGTATCGTCTTTTTCAGCGGCTACGGCCACACCAAAAAGCAGGCCGAAGCGGTGGCCGCCGGCGCCGGGGGCGTTGACGGCGCGACGGCCGAGGTCTTTGAGATCGACCAGGACGGCAATCTGCCCGAGGGGGCCTGGGAATCCCTGGCCGCAAAGGACGCCATCATCTACGGCAGCCCCACCTACATGGGCGGGCCGGCCTGGCAGTTCAAAAAGTTTGCCGATGCCAGCTCCAAGCCCTGGTTCGGCCGGGCCTGGAAGGACAAAATCGCCGGCGGCTTCACCAACTCCGCCTCGGTGAACGGGGACAAGTTCAATACCATCATGTACTTTTTCACCCTGTCCCAGCAGCATGGCCAGGTCTGGGTCGGCCTGGGCCTATTGCCGGCCAACAAAAAAGAGAACGGCCCCGAGGATGTGAACTGGACCGCGGGCTTTGCCGGCGCCATGTCCATCTCCCCGGCCGACGCCTCCCCCGAAGAGGCGCCCCGGGCCGGCGACCTGGAAACCGCCCGCGTGCTGGGCGAGCGCATCGCCGGCTACGCGGTCAAGACCCGGGGGTAAGGCTTTCGGCCCTCCTGAGGTCAGTGGGGTGGGTTGCGGGCTTCCTGCAGGTCCTTGATCCGTTGCGGCCAGGTTGAGCGGATGTAGGCGAGCACGTTCCAGATGTCGTCGTCGCTCAGGCTGTCGGCGAAACCGGGCATGCCGCTTTTCACGCCGGTGATCCCGCGTGCGGCCAACAAGGCCTCGCCGCCCATTTTTGTGTAGTCGAACAGCAAGGCGTTGTCGTGGTGCCAGGTATGGCCCGAGGCATCGTGGGGCGGGGCGGGAAAGCTGCCGTCCCCGTTGGGGGTGCGCCAATCGGGAGCGCCTTCCAGGTTGGCGCCGTGACAGGCGGCGCAGTGTTCGGCGTACAGGATTTGGCCCGCCGCCAGGTCGCGGCCTTGCCAATCGTGCGCCGCCCAGGCGATGCCGCCGCCGGCTAGGCAAAGGGTCAAGGCCAATACAAATCTTGTCATGAAGTCACCTCGATCCAGGTTTTCATGCCGGCCGCCTGATGGCCCAGCATGTGGCAGTGGATCAACCACTTGCCCGGATTGTCGAACTGGCACACCACGGTTTGCCGGCCCCGCGGGTCGATCAGGACCGTATCCCGCAAGGGCCCCAACTGGCCGTCCTTTCCCAGCACTTGAAAATGATGGCCGTGGAGGTGGATGCCGTGGGGCCAGGCGGTGTCGTTCCGCATTTCGATCATGGCGGTGTCGCCCCGGTCAAAGCGGTGGAAAGGCGCCTCGCCCATGCCCGCCTGGCCGTTCAAGCTCCAAATGCCCCCGGTCACCCGATGCCGGCTCATGGCGCCGCCCTGCATCACCAGGGGCAGGGCGATGGCCTTGTCCAGGTCCGGTTCGGGCCAGCGGTTCGGCGGCAGGGGGGCGATTTCCCCATGGGATGACGCCGGGGCTTGACCGTCCACATTAATGCGCCCCAGTTCGTAGGGGCCTTGACGGGTGGCCATCTCCATCAGGATGGGCTCGCCGGACGCGGCCGTGACATCGGCGATCACATCCATGCGCTGGGCCGGTGCCAGCAGCACTTTGTCGAAGGACGTGGGGCGCCGCAGGGGCATGCCGTCAAGCGCGACCACTTGGCCGGCAAGGCTGCTGACCGAGACGTCAAAGATGCGCGCCGTGGCGCCGTTGATGAAGCGCAGGCGCAGGCGCTCGCCCGAGTGCACCGTCACGTCCTCGGGCAGCAGGGCGCGGGCGAAGTTGCCCAGGCGCCCGCCGTGGGCCCAGTCGTGCCGGTTCTCGAAATCCCCCGCCTGCCGCCCGTCCTCAAACAGGCGCCAGTCATCCAGCATGACCACCAGGTCGTGATCCACCGCGGGCGGCTCGGGCTCGTCCACGATCAGCGGCCCATAGAGGCCCCGCGCCACCTGCTCCCAGGACCGGTTGTGGGAGTGGTACCAGTAGGTGCCCGCGTCGGGCAGGACGAAGTCATAGGTAAAACTGTCGCCCGGGGCCACGGCGGCCTGGGTCAGGCCCGGCACCCCGTCCATGGCGTTGTCGATGCGGATACCGTGCCAGTGGATGGCGGAGTCTTCGCTCAGGCCGTTGTCGAAGCGCAGCGCCAGGCGCGCGCCCTGCTTGAGCCGCAGCTCGGGGCCGGGGGAGCGTCCGTAGGT